>CAYQTZ010000033.1:7338-14222 GCA_964420565.1 uncultured Hyphomicrobiales bacterium | reverse complement strand
AGAGAATTATGAAATACTAATCATTGACGACGGCTCTACTGATAACACCGAAGAAGTAGTTAAATCCATTAATTCTGATAAAATTAGATACATCAAAAAAGAGCATACCGGAGTCCCCGAAACTCGAAATAAATTGATCGCTGAAGCCAAAGGAGATTATATTTGTTGGATAGGCGATGACGATAAATTAGGGCCAGATGTTATAAAGGAATACTATGGTATTCTTGAGCATTACGATCCTGATGTGATCTATGGAGATATTCAGCAATTTGATGATGAGACTGGAAAGAACCTTCACTTATATGCGGCTCCTGATTATTCAGAATCAAGCAAAGATTTTTTGAAGAATATAATTTCCGGAGTTGGTTTAACCGATGGTGGGTCATTGATAAAGAAATCCGTCTATGAAAAATATGGAAATTATAATAAAGAGTTTAAAAGGGCGCAAGATCTTGAGTTTTGGTCGAGAATTGCCACCAAAGTAAATTTTTACAAGATCAATTCAATAATATATAAATATCGAAAACATACAGATCAATTATCTGGAACGGACTATCCTGACAATAGTTATAATTCATTGATCCTTAAACAGATACTAAGAGATAACACGTTAAAGAATATTTTTATAGATCTTAACTGGGATAATGAATTTCAAGCCGAAGCAGAGGCAATGAAAGTTATTGCTCAGGGTTTTATATTAATTGGAGATTACTACAATGCTTCTAAATATTTGAGTAAGTACAAATTGGAATCTCTTGGTAAGGATGGTATATCTTTACTTTATAATGCACTTTTGGGTATGTATGATGAAAATAAGATAAAAAAATTTTTTAATACAATTAGCAGCATTGATTCAAATGCATCTCTTAAGCTTTCTCAGCACTTCGGAGAAGCCAGGCAAGAATTAGAAATACTTGATCAATGCACCTTGCACCCCGAGAAAGCTAATCTATATGATATTAATGCAATTATTAAAAAATATGCTTTTACGTCAAAAGTAATGCTCTTTCTGGGGAACAATTTTGAGATTTTAAAAAACTATCCGGAAGCTCATAAATATTATAATTTAGCTTTGCAATATAATCCACTAAGTGAATTATCTTTGAATAAAGCTATCAATTGTTGTAATACCGAAGAGTCTAAGCAAAACGTTCTTGATAAAAAAGAAAGACTGCTTAGAAACATACCAATGCTTAAAGAAAATGCAAAAATAACAAAAGAGGATGAGAAAGATATACCAATAATATCTGTTATCATGCCTACATATAATCGTCCGGAATTCTTAGAGCGCGCTATACAAAGCGTATTGAATCAATCTTTCCATAATTTTGAGTTGTTAATTATCAACGATGGCGGAGAAGAGGCTGATAATATTATTAGAGAATTTTCTGATAAGAGAATTGTTTTGATCAATAACGAAGCAAATCAAGGAGTGGCAGCAGCAAGAAACATTGGTATTGAAAATGCTCTTGGAGAATATATTGCATATCTTGATGACGACGACTTTTACCTAACCGATCATCTTGCTACTCTATATAATTATTTGAAAATAAATTCTATTGACTTTGCTTACACAGACTCTTATAAAATCACTGAAGAACCAGACAGTATAATTCCTGGCGATAAAAAACATAAAATAATTAGAGAATCCGACCCCTTCTCACGAGAGCAGTTGCTGATCAATAATCTATTTCCGATACTCTGTGTTATGCACAGTAAAGAATGCTTCGAAAAATCAGGTTTATTTAATGAAAATCTTAAATCTCACGAAGATTGGGAACTGTGGATACGATTTTCCCAACACATTGATTTTTATCACATTAATACAGCTACCTGCTGTTTCTCTGATAGGGATGATCCAAATAAATTAACATCCCAAAAACAACAAATGCTTGAATCTTTCAAAGAAGTGTATAAAATGACCGAAGATCATGCCAGTAATAATAAGAATATTAGTAAAGCACGTGAAAATAGTCTATATATATTAGAAAATCAAATTTATAACGATAAGCAAGTTATTACAGAAAAGCATGATGAAATTGACTTCTCCATCATTATCCCCGTTTATAACAATTTGAATTATACTAAACAATGCCTTCAGGGTATAGCAAAAACAAGGGGGCTTTTCAGTATTGAAATAATTGTTATTGACAATGCCTCAACAGATGGGACTGATAGTTATGTTTTATCGTTAGGTAGGAACGTGCATCTTATACGTAATGATAAACAAGAGACTTATGCACATTCCAATAATCAGGGTGCCGCCATAGCAAAAGGCAGATTCTTGATATTTCTTAATAATGATACGCTTCCATTTCCCGGTTGGTTGGAATCTTTTGCCAATGAATTTGATTCATCAAAGAAAACCGGAATTCAGGGTGCGAAATTACTATATGAAAATGGTACTATCCAGCATGCCGGAATGATTTTTGGTTCGAGACCAGGAAGACCCAATGAGCCCTATCATGCCTATATCACAGCCGATCCCTCTATGCCATTTGTTAATAAACGAAGAAAAGTACAGTTTGTAACCGGAGCCTGTCTTGCTATAAGAAAAGATGTATTTAATAAGATCAATGGTTTCGACGAGGGATATATATTCGGTTGGGAAGATACAGATCTTTGTATGAAAGTAAATAATGAGGGCTATAACGTTATCTATAACCCATCAGTAGTACTTTACCATTATGAGTCAACGACCAAAAAAGAAGTTACCAAAGAAGGTTTCGACCTTATAAGCTCTGATACACCAAAAGAAGAAGCAAACAGAGAAAGATTCTTTAAAAAATGGAAAAATGTAGTTAAAAAGGACGATATTGATTTTTACAAAGAAGATGGATTTAAATTAGTAGATCATTCCTTAGTGCCATTTAAAAAAATAGTCGAACAGGAAGAAATTGAATTTAAAGATAAGAAGGATACCGAACTTATTACAAGCTTTTCACCTGAGAACTGGGCGAGAGATTACGATAAAATCTCTACTGTTCTGATAAAATGCGAGCCAGCAGTTGGCGATTCGCTTACTATGACTACCATAGTACGAAATTTAAAACAGCAGTTCAGCCATTTAGTAATTTATATTTCAGGCGATGCTTTAACAGGTGATATTTTTAAATATAATGATGATATCGAAGACTTTGCGATGACAAAGTCAGAGGATGAATTCAATCTGGAAGCAATGACTGATCTTGTAATTGATTATAATCGCTTACTTGGCAATTATTTAGAGTATTATAACAATTTGCCGTATATGGATATACTCGCTAATCTGGCTGGTGTCAAACTTAACACCAAAAATATTATTTACAAGGTTACCGATGAAGAAAGCTTATGGGCTATGGAAGAGCTTAAAACATTTAAAAATAATGGTAAGCTAATTGGATTGCAATTTCATACAAATAAAGATGTAAAAAGATGCTATCCGTATGGCTTGGAAGTTGTAAAAGATATGCATGAAAATGATCCTCAGCTTCGGTTTGTTCTGCTTGGTACTCATTCCTTTGACGAATCATTAGCTTATGTCTATGATGCCGCTGAGAAAGAAACAGATCTGCGTAAACAAATTGCACTATGCTCTTTGTGCGATGCTTTTCTTACAATAGACAGTGCCTTTTTCCACGTTGGTCATAATTTATTCAGGAAACCAACATTAGTTATTACAGGAGTAACTAATCCTCAATTAATTGGTAATCCTGAGCAGGGCTTTGAATATATAAGGAATGAATCATTAGATTGCCTTAATTGCTACTGGCAAACAAAATGTAACATCGAATGTATGAAAGATTTAGACTCAACAAAGGTAGCTGGTAAAATGCTGAAGATAATAGAGGAATAGAAGACTATTGCCATACACCATATATTTTATCTTTGCAATATTTGCATTTACCATTCTCGAGGTTATTGCTTATTACCTTAAAGCCCCGCCTTTCTATTACAACCTTTCCACACGAAGCGCAGTAAGTATTTTCTGCTTTGGTACCAGGCACATTACCAAGATAGACATATTTCATGCCGGCATCCAAAGCTATCTCGCGAGCTTTGATCAAAGTAGATACAGGTGTTCTGGGCAGATGAGCTAATTTATACATTGGCATAAAGCGTGAAAAGTGTAGTGGGTATCTATCTAAATTATTTTTTACTAACCATTTACACATCTTCTCAATATCTTTTAAATCATCTGTCCATTCCGGAACAATAAGGTTAGTGATTTCTAACCAAACATTTCTTTCGTGAAGTATTTTTAGCGTATTAAGTACAGTTTGCAGCTCTCCGCCATTAAGTTTAGAATATGTTTCCTGATTGAACCCCTTCAGATCAATATTCGCTGCATCAATATATTGAATTAAATCGGACAGCGGCTTTTCTTTAATATGTCCGCAGGAAATTAGAATATTCTTAATACCTTTGTTTTTCGCAAGTTTAGCAGTGTCGTACATATATTCAAAAAAAACTATTGGCTCGCCGTAAGTATAAGCTATTGATTGATTGCTGTTTTTTATACATAGTTCAACTACTTTTTCGGGTAGCATATCATAATTTCTGGTTTCTCTGGGAGACTTTTGCGATATAGTCCAGTTCTGGCAATTCAGGCATCGAAAATTACATCCGGCTGTTGATATTGAAAAAGCTCTCGTTGTTGGCAAAAAGTGGAATAGTGGCTTTTTTTCAACAGGGTCGCTATGCACGGCACATGGGTTCCCGTAAGCTATAGACACTAATTTCCCATTATGATTTTCCCTTGTTCTGCAATCTCCGGCTTTACCTGGTAATACTATGCACTCATTCGGGCAAAGATCGCAGAGCATATTATTACCACTTTTCGAATAGTATCGCGCTTCAATACTATACTTTTCATCATATTTTGCAGATGCTTTCAGCGTTGTTAACAGTCCAGTGGTATGGCTTAGCGCTAAACCAGCACCACATAGCAGACAGCTACGCAAGAATTCTCTTTTTGTTTGTTTCTCATTGTAAGGCATTTATTTGATCTCGTTTATTTCTTTCAGATCATAATTCGAGTTATTCTCAGTAGAGAAAACGAATTCCTTTTTCAAATTTGGATATATCCATCGTTCAGTTATAATGCCGTCATTTATATTTCTGATGATCTCCTCCGGCTTTCCTTTTAAAATATAAATTTTGCCGCGTGAAGTTTTAGCTCCATCCTTCTGGGTAAATGTCTTATAATTATAATAGGCATAATCTACCCTGTCGAAATATTCTTCCATCGCTTCGTTATATAATGTATTCGGAGTTGGGTCATTATCCATCCAATAATTCCATACCTTAAGCCGAACCTCCTCATCGGAACCGTCATTTAATCTGTCTAATTCTTCCTCAGTCAAAATGTAATACATAATATCTGCAGCATACTGATAATTATACAATGAAAGTGGCATATTCATCCATTTGACTTTAAAGATATAAGTTAGAGTATCCTTAGTGCCAGATTTAATCAATGTAAGTATATATTTGCCAGGAACAATGTTTTCCTTTGGCAGATCAATATCAAGCAAGCCGAGCTTATAGTTCGTTGTTGTGTCAGGTTCGATAGATACAGGTTCAAATAATAAGCCATTATCATTTTGCTCAATAAATGCCAAACAGGTATTATCGTGTGGAGCTATTCTGCCGCTTAATGAAGTAGGATTTTTCCACTCTAAGCCAGTTATATCTTCGGATTCGAGAGTAATTTTATAATCATAACTTGCAAACTTATCATTGTAAGATACAATTATCAAAATTATTGGCTCGCTGTCTGAGAAGGGAACTCTGTTTTCGAAGATATATGGATAGTACTTAGCCAAATCATCCTTATTTTGGCTGTCGCTATAGCGTACTGTAGAGAGCATAGGCGCAGCCATAGTATTTTCTTCAAAAAATGCAGAACGCTGTATGTCAGGTATCTTAGTTTCTTTAGCTAATGTTTGGTTGTGGTCATAAAGTTTCACTTGTGCAGAATAATTGTCATTAATCAAGGTAGTTTCCATTATACCATAAGTATATACATCTCTTAATGTAGTGATGTTATAGTCATCTGTTATAATAGTATCCCTCCACTCTGTTAATCTGCGTATAATTCCTTTAGAATCTTTAAACTCTGCCTCAACATAAGGCATAGCAATGAATTTTTTGTTTAAAGATGTAGATTCAGTAGGTTTAATAAAATTCAGAGTGCTGTAAGACATTCTAAGCAATACTACAGCTTTTACTGAATCAGGTGAATCTGCAGGCATTAGATGCACTTCGGCAAAAAATCTTGCTCCATAGTTATAGTATTTACTTCTATCGCCTGGTATCTGGCTATAAGCAGAAATTGCCAAAACCAAAAAAGCGATGGCAGCTATCATGATTGATTTTTTGTTCATAAGTTTCCATTACGTAAATGTACATTTTTTCTCATAAATTTTCTCTAAATTAATTCAAAGATCATCTAAAGTGGCAATCTGTTTATCAAAAGAATAAGCGGTATCTGATCTATATGCCGCTTAGAGCTTGCCGAAGTCCTTATGATTGAAAGGCTCTAAATTCGCAACTGGATGACTGATATTCAATTTAGTAAATAGCAGCTAAAGTTGCCTTAGAAATATCATTTAATAATATTTAGACTTCGAGAAATTCCTTTTTGCATTTAAACAATCATTTTATTAATTGGCCATGAATTATTATAACAAATAATTATTGTCTTTCATTCAAAAAACTCCTTAATATTATAGCGGCGGCTATCATGTCCTTAGTTTCCTTCGAAGCCCGTTTTTTCTTTTTCTTGCCAATACTTAGCATTGTTTCCATTGCCTCATAAGATGAAAACGATTCATCGAAAGGAATAATTTGTAAGTCTGTTCTTTTTTTAAACAGGATATTTGCTGATTAAAATCAAAAAA
>CAYQTZ010000033.1:1428-7328 GCA_964420565.1 uncultured Hyphomicrobiales bacterium | reverse complement strand
TCTGTTCTTTTTTTTAATTCATCAATGAATTTAAAGACTTCTTTAGCAATATTTGACTTCATTTTTTCATCACCATAAGGCATTCCAACGACAATCGCACCTGCTCTTTCGTCTGTAATTGCTTTAATAAGTAAATCCCAGAAGTTATGTTGCTGCCGCATTAATGTAAGTTTTGGGCTTACTGTAATATGAAGTTCATCACAAACTGCAAAGCCAACACGCTTCAATCCATAATCTATGGCTACAAGTCTTTTGCCTTTAAGTTCATTTATACTTACTTCTGATTTCATCGCTGTTTCTGGATATAGTTTGGGAAAGCAAAGATTACCTCTGTGCCTTTGCCTTTTTTTGTATTTACAATTAATTTGCCAGCGTGGAGCTCTATTACGTGCTGCATTATCATAGTACCCATGCCGTACCCGCCTTTATCTTTGGCAGTAGTGAAATATGGCGTCATCATTTTATCAACTATCTTTTGGTCCATCCCTTCGCCGGTATCTTTAATGCTGAAATATGCAAATCGTTGATCATTTTTACATGAAATAATTACACCACCCTTTTGCTCTGGTATAGCTTTTATAGCATTTTCAACAGCATTTCGCAAAGCACGTATGATTTTTGGTTTGTCGCAATACACTTTGAAGCTTTTGCAATCCATAGTAAAATCAATATTTGGGAAAAGTGTTTCGTCGAATTCTAATCTCAGTTCTGTGCATATTTCCATAGAATTCACCAGTTGCATACCAAGCAGATCAGTTCTACCTACAGTAACGACATCCCTTACTCTTTGTATCATCAATTTCGTCTGGTGTAGAATTTTTGCTCGTCGCGTGAAATTCTTATCAGAGTCGTCGAATTCCAACTGCTCAGCATTAAGCTTAATTGTGGAAAGATTTGTTTGCATATCGTGAGCAAGCTGAGCCCAGTTGCTTAATCGCTTTCTTTCGAGTTCTTCTGTAATATCAATGCCAGTAAAAACAATACCACGGTACTGTCCTGCTAAATTGCGTAGTGGCAACGAAGTGCAATACCATTCTTTGCTTTCTTTGTCGCTGTGCTGTATCGAAATTTTCTGTGTAATAGTTTCTTTAATAGAAAGCGATTTCTGCACCAGCTCATTTATTGGCTTAGTATGCTCAAGCGTGCAATAGAATTGAAATGGTTTGCCAAGCGGAATGCTGTTAGTAATACCTAAAATCCTTTTGCCAGAAGCATTTGCCCTAGTCAATCTTCCGTTCTTATCAATTACAAATACAATACCCGACGAGGGGAGATTCAGAACTGCTGAGAGCAATCTTTTCTGATGCCTGTAAAGTTGTATAAAAATGAAAATTATTAAAATAGATATAACTGGAATTATTGCTTTTCCTGTTGTTTCCAGAAAGCTATTTACCATCCAGAGTGAGTTATATGATCTTTGTAGTATAATAGTTGTATTTTTTGACCTGATGATAAGTTTATCATTGATAAAATTAATATCAACCGGCGCCGAAAAGTATTCACCAAGTGGAAATATATCCGCAGATTGCAGAGTGCCGTTAGTATTAAATGAAGCGATACCATTTCGAAAAAGTATAAATATAGAATTTTCTATGATCTTCAACTGGATTGGTTCTATGAAATAAGGCGGAAGATCAGAAGTATAAATATTATTCATATCTTTATGATTGTGCAATTCAGATTTGAACAAACTATAATTAGCGCTTTTTCTGCCCAGATATATTAGAGTCGTTCTTTTTTCCTCAGGGAAAAATTCTATCATATTGCCTGTTTCTTCGAGATTGAACTCAGAGATGATCCCTTTTTTGCTGTCAATAAGCCGCAATATCGAATTTCTTGTATTTGTAGGGTATGTAACTGATATTATTTTATCTTTTTTTGCGTCTAACATTACATTCTCGAAAACGGGCACTCTGCATACAAAATTCTGCTTACCATCAAGATTAGAAATATATATCAATCCACTGGCCTCTTTTACAAGAATATACGCTATATCCTCTTCCCCATTAGAATTAATATCGAAATCATAAACATTATCTGAGACGAGCTGTTTGCTGATAGTCATATCATTGATAGTGCAAACAAAAAGATCATAAGCTATGCGAACTATAAAACAATTGTTTAAGTATTTAATATCCACTTCTTCCATAACAGAAGTATTATGCTCAGCCAACTTTATTTCAGATAAAATCGAAGCAGATGTATCAATTATGCCAGCATAAATATTCCCAGCGGAATTCCAGACAGTAAATATTCCATCCTCATACTGCTCAGCTTTTAGTATATATCCATGTTGAAATACAACACCCTTAGCGTTCTTTCTGCTCAACCCTTTCCATGTATATAATACTTCTGAATCATTATAAAAATTAGGTTTAAAGAAAAATGATCGGACATCTTCGCTTTCTTTAATATTTAAAAAAAGCTTTCCATCCTCTAATATTTCTAACACAGAATAAGAATAAGGCAAGCTACCGGATGAAAATGCGGAAATCCCCGGTAATAATAAATATAGGAGCATTACGAGAAAGTAACGTTTTTTAGATGTCATTAGAACATTTATCAAGTTTTATTTCGCAAACACATAAAGACGCAACAGCTTCATTATTGCCAATACTGCCAATACTCTCGCCAGTTTTAGCTTTAATATTAACTCTTTCTACAGATAATTTGCAGTACCTGGCTAAATTTTGCCGGATAATATTTTTGTATTGAGAAAGCTTTGGCTTTTGCAACATAACAGTGGCATCAATATTGACGATACTGAAATTATTTTTTTTCAATAATCTAATAGCTTCCTCAAGAAATATTGAGCTTTCGGCATTCTCATACTCAGGATAAGTGTCCGGGAAATGCTCTCCGATGTCTCCAAGCCCAGCGGCTCCGAGTATAGCATCAACTAACGAGTGAATGAGGACATCACCGTCGCTGTGAGCAATAGTACCATATTCGCTATCTATTGCTATTCCCCCAAGTACAAGCTTTCTGCCTTTCTCAAGTCTGTGCAGATCGTAACCCATTCCAACCATAACAATTCCTTGTTTTAAGATTTCAAAGCATCTATATTACCAATATACTAAAAATTCTATTAAAATGCATTTGCATTTTAATTCTATCCAGTTTGGAACTCCAGCCATTAGTTAAATATACTCTTTAAGACCATTGAAAAAGTCCAAAAACTGATCCCTCCCGGCACTCCCTTCCGAGTCCCGACAGGTCGGGATCTGACGATAAGGGAGGGAGTAAGCCATTGATATGTAATATATTAACCTCCCCCTCTTTTAAGAGGGGGATTGAGGGTGTGTTTACTGATTATATCGGATATATTTTTTCACAAACACCCCTCGATCCCCTCTTGCCAAGCGGGGAAGTAAGATAAAATCCCCCTTTTTTATCGAAGATCCCGACTTGTCGGGAAAAGGGGGAAATAGGGGGATTTTCTTTGGTTTTGCAATGGTCTTCTTTTTTTGTGAGGTATTACTTCATCTCCAATAAAAAATTAAGGTAAGTTGAGCATAAAGCAGTATTCATATTAATTCCAAGCCGATAGAGGTCTGTTTCAATCCTAATTAGCCATTATCTTCAAAGCTCTCAGTACATAATATATGAAAGAAAAGACCAATGCGAAAGCAGAGATATAGTATCCATAATCAAGTATAGAATGTATGTTCAATATGGATAGCATTATAGTCAATCCAAGAATAGTAACGGTAGCTTTGCCCACATAATCCGAAGGGATGACAGTTTTCAGCTTCCTCGCTGCTAATAATCCGCCCAAAGCTATCAGCAGGTCTCTGCCAATTACCAATGCTACAAGCCATAATGGGAATCTGCCTTGTAATAATAACACTATTACAGTTACACCAACGAATATTTTATCTGCAATAGGGTCAAATATTTTCCCATATTCTGATACCTGATCAAGCTTTCTGGCTAACCAACCGTCTAACATATCAGTAATTGAAGCTATGATACCAATTATCATAGCAAGTATATTTTGATCATACCACAAAAACACAGCCATAGGTATCGCCAAAAATACCCTGGATAAGCTAAGCAAATTAGATGCGTTCCACATTGTTATTCCTGCTTATTCTTTTTACAAATATTATGCTTAAAATCAAAGATACCAATATCCCGGGAACCATTGGTTCAATAATAATAAAAATCTCTGAGAATAAGAAATTTCTTTTATAAGCAAGTATGTTGCCTATAGTCCAGATAGCCGAACTTAAGCTGGCTGAAAGCATAATGATCACAATCCTGCCACGCTTCACAATATATTTATTGCTATACGTAATGAGCAGAGGAAATAAAAGCCCAGGAACAGCTATGGATGCAGTTTTATATATCAACTGCACTGCCGAAGGCAATACTATTGAAAGAAATATACCGGTGATAGCTGTTATAGCCAAGCCAATTCTGGACAATGATTCGGTGGATAGATCTTTCATTGATCGAAATTTATGCTTTATTGGTTCCAATATATCATTGCCGATAGTAATGCCGCTGATAAATGCGTAACTATCTAATGTGGACATTACAGTAGCCAGTAAAGTAACGAAAAATAAGCCCTTCCAGAAATATGGCAGCACGGCTTCTGCGAGCAGAGGATATGACATCATCGGATTAGCAGAATCAATATATGCGGCGGCGTAAAGCCCGGTGGATAAAGTAAGAAAATCGAAGATCATCCAGCAGATAATAGATATTATGATGCCCCTTTGCGCAATTTCGGGTGTTTTGGCTGCGGCACATCTTTGGTGGAAACCGGGATCTACAAGAGTTTGAAATGATATGATAAACCAAACAATTACAAACTGCCATCCGTAACCGCCTGTAAGCTCTAAATGCCTTTCTGGTAAATTATCAAGCATAACCGACGGAGAGCCAAAAGCGCTTACAGTATAGTAAAGCAAAACAGCGAAACCAATATACATTAAAATAAATTGTGCGGAATTTGTTAATATATCTGCCCTAAAACCACCTGTGAAAAGAAATGCCATAGAAAGCACTGTGCCGGCTATAACGCAAAGCCAAAGATCCCAACCGACAAATGCTTGTATCAATACACCAAGTATCAGTATATAAGCCGCAGGGATCGTGATCACCAATACTATAAAAGAAGCAACTACTGATGCACTACGCCCATACTTTTTAAGCATTTGCTCGGGAATTGTTTTTACGTTAGATGATCGAATTCTTTTGGCTATGAATGCCGCAAAAAAACCTGCAGCAATATAATAAGGAAAAGCAAAGCATATCCAAGCCACTATGCCATCATTATTAATGAATTCTCCAATTCCGAGTATATTACCATACCATGTGGCAACCAATGTGCCAACAAATATTGGCAAAGTGATACCCCTGCCAGCTAGTATGAATTCTTCCGTAGAAGTAACCGCAGGAGGTCGCTTTCTTCTTGAAATAAAAAAACCGATATATAAAATGCCAGCTAAATATATTACCAATATAACGAAATCGGCAATAGAAAAGCTTATTTGATGTAATTCCATGAATTAATACTACTTATTTAGTTTTTGCTTAAAAGATTCAACTGTCAGCGACAGTCCTGTCCTGAAGTCTGTCTCAGGTTCCCATCCGTGATCTTCATGTAACTTATTATATGAGCAGACGCTTCTTTCTATCTCGCCAGTTTTAGCAGGTCCATGAATTTCTTTAATGTCTGAGCCGGTAAATTCTTTTAATGTTCTGAAAATGAAATTGACATCATGCTCTGTCTCAGTTGCAACGTTATAAGCGCCATTGAAATCATTTTTCAGAGCAAGTATATTTGCTTTTATGACATCTGCAACGAACACATAGTCGCGCGTGAAAGTGCCGTCTCCGTTTATTACAGCTTTTTCGCCTGCGAGCATTCTGTTAGTGAAAATTGCTAC
>CAYQTZ010000033.1:0-1418 GCA_964420565.1 uncultured Hyphomicrobiales bacterium | reverse complement strand
TTTTTAATACCGAAAGTTTCAGAGTAATAGTTGATATAATTTTCAGAAGTATATTTAGTTATTCCATACGGGGATATTGGCTTTTTGGGGTGCTTTTCGTCAGCAGGGAAATACTGCTGTTCTCCGTAAACCGTGCCTGCAGATGATGCAAAGATAATGCGTTTCACGCCGGTTTTCATGCAGCTATCAAACAGATTCAAACTGCCTAAGATATTAGTTTTTGCGTCAAATAGCGGGTCTTCCACAGAAACTCTGACATCAATTTGTGCAGCATGGTGATTAAGAGCGTCAAATCGCTCTTTAGTGAATATATCAAGAATTTCCGGTGATGTAATATCAGTTTCATAAAACTTTGCTTTGGGATTGATATTTTCGCGTTTGCCTGTAGATAAATTATCCAGAATCACTACTTCGTGCCCAAGTTCAATATAAGCGTCAACTATATGTGAGCCAATAAAACCGGCTCCACCTGTAACTACAATTTTCATTTCTTCCTGCTTGTATAAATATAAAAAAACAATTATAAGTTATTATCTAATAGCAACAAAAATTCTTTTTCGTTTAATATCTTTATGCCGAGTTTTTCAGCTTTGGCATATTTACTACCCGGATTGCTGCCTGCAACGAGATAGTTCGTTTTTTTGCTTACAGAGCCTGTCATCTTGCCGCCAAGGTCCTCGATACGCTTTTTTGCTTCATTGCGTGTCAACAATTCTAATTCACCAGTTAATACAAAAGTCATATTTGCGAGATGACGTTCGGTTCCATCGCTTTCTGCTATCTGCTGCTCGAAGTTTAATCCATGAGATTTCAAGCGATCAATTATATCCAATTGTTTTTCGTCAGCAAAGAAATGTGTAACTGATTCCGCCATTTTATCGCCAATTTCAAAAACATCGGTAAGCTGTTCCATAGTCGCTTTGGATAGATTTTCTATATTGCGGAAGTTGTTAGCAAGTATCTTAGCCGCAGATTCCCCGATAAATCTTATACCTAAAGCAAAAAGTAAACGATTAAATGGCTGCTTTTTACTTTCTTCGATAGCCGAGAGCAGATTATCCATGCTTTTCTTGCCCCAGCGATCTAGACTAAGTATTTGAGATTTCATGTCTTTCAGCTCATAAATATCAGCAACACTATGCAAAAGTTCTGCTTCTACAAATTGCTCTACTGCCTTTTCTCCGAGTCCTTCGATATCCATGGCGTTGCGAGAAGCAAAATGTTCAATCCTGCGGCGTAATTGCCAGGGGCATTTGGGATGATTGCAGAAATAATGGGCTTCGCCTTCTGGACGTTCCAGAGGGCTTTCATATTTACATGGGCATACTTCCGGGAATTTGTACTCCGCCGAATCCTTGGGGCGTTTCTCTAATACGGGACGCACAACTTTGGGGATTACGTCTCCCCCTTTTTCCACG
>CAYQTZ010000032.1:6719-14388 GCA_964420565.1 uncultured Hyphomicrobiales bacterium | reverse complement strand
GATCCCGACTTGTCGGGAAAAGTGAGATTTTGGGAGGATTTTCTTTGGTTTTGCAATGATCTTGTTGTAATTAGATATATTAAAAAACAACAATAATTTAGTATCATCTAATTATATAATTGATTTTAGATAAAAATCATTAAAAAGCATTGGTTTCATGGATTTCTTAGTAAAAAAATAAAAATTTCTTGATTATTTCGTTAATGATTGATATATTTGTAGTTCTTGTTTTTTGGGTGCCGTGGCCGAGTGGTTAGGCAGAGGTCTGCAAAACCTCGTACGTTGGTTCGAATCCGATCGGCACCTCTTTTAATTATTATCATGGAGACAGGAAATGGCAGGAACAACTTCTGATCTCAGACCCGGTTCAGTAATAAACTACAACGGCGAAAGGCACGTTGTGCTGGAGTCCGAGCATCGCACACCCGGTAATCTGCGAGCATTTTACCAGGTAAAGATGAGAAATATGAGAACAGGTAAGCTAAATGAGAATCGCTTCCGTTCCGGTGAGTCAATAGAATTTATTCGTGTAGAAAAGCACGAATACCAATACCTCTACAGAGATGGAGAAACGCTGTTTTTTATGGATATGAATACTTACGAACAAATACCTGTGGATTCGAGTGCTTTAGGTCCCGAAGCAGATTATCTAACTGAAAATCAGGACGTAATGCTTGCTTTTGTTGACGATAGTGTAATTTCAGTAGAGATCCCTCAGCATGTTAATCTAAAAATTATTCATACAGAACCCGGGCTTAAAGGCGACACTGCTACTAACGTATTGAAGCCAGCTACTTTAGAATCAGGAGCCACAGTGCAGGTGCCTCTCTTTATAAACGAAGGCGACGTAATTCGTATAGATACACGCACCGGCGGCTACATAGAAAGAGTCAAAGAATAATATAGATATTAACCAAATCCAGTAACATCCATTATAGGAAAGAATCTATGGATATCAATGAATTAAAGAAAATTGTAGGTTTATTTGATAGAAGTACCGCTACTAAAATAGTTTTAGAAGAAGAGGGCTTGAAGCTTTCTATTTCCAGAGAAAACAAATCCAACGACAATCAGCAGCAGCCACAAATGATGGCTATGTCGAGTTTTTATCAGCCACCATACCAGCAGCAGCAGCCGCCGGCTACTGAAACTCAAATCCAGCAGGCAGCAGCCACTGCCCAGCAAGCAATATCCGAAAATTTACATATAGATGAAGGGTTCTTTGAAATCAAATCGCCTATTGTTGGCACATTTTATAGCGCCCCATCGCCCGAATCTGATCCGTTTGTTGATGTTGGATCCCGTGTTACCAAAGGTCAAACCCTTTGTATAGTAGAAGCTATGAAGCTGATGAATGAAATAGAAAGCGATGTAAACGGCATAGTACAAAAAATTCTGATTGAGAACGCTCAGCCGGTTGAATTTGATCAGGTGCTGTTTTTAGTTAAACCGGATTAGTCCAATCAATAAGAATGAACTCTATGATAGAAAAGATATTAATAGCAAACCGCGGAGAGATAGCGTTAAGAATTATCAGGGCTTGCCATGAGCTTGGTATTCCAACTGTAGCAATATACTCACAGGCAGATAAAAACTCTTTACACGTTAAGTTTGCAGACGAAGCTGTATGCGTGGGACCCGCTCAGAGCAAGGGAAGCTATCTGAACATACCGTCTATAATTGCTGCCGCTCAGGTTACTAATGCAAACGCTATTCATCCGGGATACGGATTTTTTGCTGAGAATGATAATTTCGTTGAAATTTGCAACGATTGTGGCATTATTTTTATCGGGCCAAGTGTTGATGCCATTAGGCGTATGGGCAATAAATCTGTTGCCAAAGAAACTATGCGTAATGCAGGAGTGCCCGTAGTGCCAGGTAGCATCGGAGTGATCCATACAGTTGAAGAAGCTATAAAACTGGCAGATGAAATAGGATACCCACTGATGCTAAAGGCCGTAGCCGGCGGTGGTGGTAAAGGCATGAGAATGGTGAATAGCCACGACGAATTGCACAAAGCTTTTGTCATGACCAGAAATGAAGCCGAAGTAAGTTTTGCCAATCCTGATATTTATATTGAAAAAATGGTGCTGGGCTCCAGACATATTGAAATACAGGTTTTCGGAGATATGCACGGGAATGTAATACATCTGAACGAAAGAGAATGCTCTTTGCAAAGGCGGCACCAAAAGCTAATAGAGGAAGCTCCCTCTCCCTTCGTGGACAAAGCTCTTAGAGCTAAAATGGGAATTGCTTCAGTAGAAGGTGCCAGAGCTGTTAATTACGTTGGTCCCGGTACAATAGAATACCTGGTGGATAAAGATAAGAATTTCTATTTTATGGAAATGAACACCAGAATACAGGTAGAGCATCCCGTTACCGAAGAATCAATGTCTATAGACTTAATAAAAGAGCAAATACGAGTAGCAGACGGCAATAAGCTGACATTAAAAGAAAAGCAGCCGCTAATGCACTCTATTGAATGCAGAATTAATGCAGAGGACCCTTATCATGGATTCAGACCTACACCAGGCAAGATAGAGAGTCTGCATTTTCCGGGCGGCCGTGGGGTCAGGATAGATTCGCATATTTATCAGGGATATACCATCCCTCAGTATTATGATTCCTTGGTAGCAAAATTAATTACTTTTGCTCCCACACGCAAAGAAACTATTGCTAAGATGTCCAGAGCCTTAGATGAATTTGTAATAGAAGGAATAGAAACAACAATCCCTTTCCACAAAGCTATGATGAAAAACCCGGACTTTATAGCCGGTAATATAGACACAAAATATTTGGAAAGAAATGATTGGCAATCCTTTGATAAATAGATTTTGCTGATTAAATTAGGGAAATAATTTTTGTCAATTTTATAAATGGAGATAGTTTTTATGAATTTCCCAGATGATCTAAAATATTCCAACGACCACGAATGGATAAAAGTTGACGGGAACGTCGGCACGATAGGCATTACAGACCACGCACAGGGCGAACTTGGAGACGTAGTTTATCTTGATATTGATGAAGATCTTAGTGAGATTTCAAAAGGAGATGTTTTCGGTACTATCGAAGCCGTAAAAACCGTTGCTGATCTTTTAGCTCCGGTATCAGGCAAAGTGATCGAGATCAATACAGGTTTGAACGACGAGCCGGAAAAAGTAAACGAAGACCCTTACGAAGCAGGCTGGATGATAAAAGTAGAGCTTGCCGATACAGCAGAAATTGATGATCTGCTTGACGTTAAAGCATATAAAGAATTAGTCGGAGCCTAAGCGGTATAAAAAAAGTTTTTATGTAAAGGCAGGCGTGTGGCTTGCCTTTTTTGTTAATATCAATATATGCTTAATATGAATAATCCGGAACAAAGCAAGCTGATATCATTTATTTCTAAATATCCATATCTGATAATTGCTGTATTAGGTTTGATATCGTATTTTCAGGTAGTCAGCTTTGGGTATGTTAACTTTGATGATGATATGCAGATAAAATCAAAAATCGAGATTCTTTCTGATATTAATAATCTAAGTGAGGCATTTCTAACAGATTCATTTTTCACAAAAGGCGGCTATTACTACCGCCCACTGATGAATGCAACTTTCCTTTTAGATACACAGGTAAGCGGTGAATCCCTGTGGATGCACCACACAACATCTCTTATACTTCATATACTAACGGCACTTGCACTATTTCGTCTGCTGAGAGTATTGAAATTCGAGAGCATTCCTTCGCTTTTTTGGGTGTCAGTTTTTGCAGTTAGCCCTGTATTTTCTAATGCAGTAGCGTGGCTGCCGGCCCGAAACGATCTATTGATGGGGCTTTTCGGTCTGCTTGCATTTATTAATTATCTGAAATTCCAGAAAGATGGCAAAGTTTTGCATTTAGTTTTTCATGTGGTTTGCATAATGGCAGCGTTTATGTCCAAAGAAATTGCATTCCTGTTTACTATTGTTTTTACATTACATACATTTTTATTTTTCAGGAACAAGTTGTTCTCGAGAAATAATTTCATATTATATGGTTCGTGGGTTATATTGCTTTTAACATGGCTTTACCTGAGAAGTTTTTCGATAGGAGGAGGCACTACAAGGTTCGATCCAATGGGTATCAATCAGTTTTTGCTCAATCTACCTTTTATACCTGAGATAATCGCAAAATTCTTTCTCCCATTCCTTGTTACTACTATGCCAACTTTTACACCGCATATATATATTATTGGATTATTATTTATGGCTGGAATAATATATTTTGCAATAAAAAGCAAGAATAGCAGAACAAAATATATTTTATTCGCAGCAATATTTTTCTTTCTGTTTGCTACACCGGGTTTGATATTTCGTTACCCTACAGCCAAAGATTACTTTGAGTACTTCGAAGCAAGAGCCTACCTGCCATTAATTGGTGTGATCATAATTTGTTTAGAGCTTATTCCCAAAAGTCTTTATGATCTGTCGAATAACAAGAATAAAATTATTATGGCAGGGATAATTATAGCTTTAATAGGAATTAATTTGTGGAAGCTGCCCAATTATAAGAATTCGCTTACCTTTTGGAAAGCTGCTGTTATACATAATCCTGATAGACCTTTATATAATTTTCACTTAGCCAGAAATCTACTGAGAAATGGTAAGACTGACATCGCTGAAAAATTCTTTTTAAGGGCACTGAAATTAAAACCCAATATCCCGGAAGCAAATTATGAAACAGGTTATTATTATTTCCAAAAGGGTGAATATAGTAAAGCTATTCCTTATTTCGAAAACGTAATCGCCAAAGAATCTCTTTACATGAGAGTTTTAGAACTTAGATATTTTGTGAAAAGTTCTTATAATTCGCTGGCAGCTTCGCATTACTATCTTGGCAATAACGAAAAAGCAATTGAATATTATGAGATATATATTAAAAAATGGCCTAAGGACCTTCATGTAATAGAAAATCTACTAAAGATATATATTACAGCGGAGCAATATACAAAGGCATTAGAATTGGCTAATCATTATAAATCGCTTGGCGGCGGAAATAATATATTTGTACAATTATATAATGATTGGGCTATATCATTATTCAAAAAAAGAAAATATGCACAGGCATTAGAAATAATAGACACAGGGCTGGGACTGAACCCCAACAACCCATTACTGCTTACCAATAAAGGCAGGATGCTGTCTGAGACGGGAAAGCCAAACGAAGCCGTGAAATTATGGGAAAAAGCAATAGCTATAAACGGAGATTTCATTGCCCCTTATAAACTGTTAGAGGCATTTTACAGGAAAAATAACGATATCAGTAAAGCCGATAAATATAAAAACATAGTTGAACAAATGAATGATAGAGATAAGAATTGAGCATTATGATCAAATAGGAAAGATATATTTAAAATAAAGTTTTGTATTTAACAGAATTTTGTTATTTTTGTAGTTTGTATTTTGTATGTTGATTAGAATTTGAAAAAATTATCTTGAGAGAGGAACAATGAATTATAACGGTCCAAAAGTAAGGATTTCGAGAAAACTCGGCGTTGAGATAACGCCCAAAGCCGGTAAAATAACTGTTAAGAAACCATACCCACCGGGACAACACGGTAACACCAAAAGGCGCCCAAAACAATCAGATTATGGCCGACAGCTTTTGGAAAAACAGCGTCTGCGTTACCAGTATAGTATTACTGAAAAGCAAATGAGGAATTATTATAAGCAGGCAACCAAAATTACTGGTAATACAGGTGATATTCTCGTACAGCTTTTAGAGTCGCGTTTGGATGCACTTGTTTTCCGTTCTGGCCTGGCAAGAACAATTTATGCTGCAAGGCAGTATGTTTCTCACGGTCATATTATGGTAAACGGGAAGAAAGTGGATATTTCATCATACAAAATTAAGCCTAATGACGTTTTTGAAGTTAAAGAAAAGAGCCGCAAGCTGGATTGCTTCCAAGAATCTATTCGCTCTGCTGCCGCTCCAGATTATCTGGATCTTTCGAAAGCTGAATTCAAAGCAAAATATCTTTACATTCCTCCACGTGAAGAAATACAGGTCATCTGCGATGTTCCGCTCGTAGTCGAGTTTTACTCCAGATAATATCTAATTGAAATATATTTATCAAAAAAGCCCTTAATTCATTAGGGCTTTTTTGTTTTATTCAAGAACATTACAAATAATAAGTGTCATATTATTGCTATCATGAATCATATTACAGCATTAAGACTATTCTACTTTCATGAATTTTCTAAATATTTTACTGCCGCCTGTGTTTATTTCCAGAAAATAGAATCCTGTTTCAAGTAACTTTATACTTAGAGTTGTTTCCCCGCCTGTTATTTCAGGATGCTTGCATGATAATAAAGTTCTGCCAGTAATATCTCTTATTTCAATATTGTCAATTGCGAATTGTTCGCTTATCCCTGAGATACTTATCTCGTCAGTATTTACAGGATTAGGGTATAAAATAATATTTGTAAAATGCTCATTGATATTATCAACTGAAGAAGACCAGTCTCCCAGTTCATAGTATCTGTTGGTGCCATAGGGTATCTTAGTTGACCAGCCATTTTCATCTGTTGCAGTTATGAAATACTGCACCCAATCTACATTCTGGTTGAACTCAATTTCAAAAGTTTTACGCTTACCCGGTTCAGTTTCAAAACTCGGGCAATTGAATCTCATATCCGGTGAAGTGCGATAGCAGACCGATACTCTGTCCAATTTCCAACTCTCATCCCATTTATCGCCCTGGATCAATATTTCTAATGATAATTTATCGCTATCTAAGTTGTTGGGGGGATAATGATAGATGTATGGAGCATTTCCCCAGCTATATTCACCGAAGTGAGGTATGTAATCAAAATCGTTCTGCCATGTAGTGTACATCATGCCTTCGAAATTATCAGTGCTTTGTGTCCATTGTTTCCAATGTCGTATCTGGTGTTCGTCATTATCATAAAATGGTGCAGACATTTGAGCGTGTCCCCTATCGGCAAAAAATTTCAAGCTATTGCCGACAATATTCTCTCTGCCATTCCAATTCATTATCTTGATTTCATCAGGAATGTGATCTATTGAATTAGTCAGGTCGCCATTCACGAGATAATAGCCATCGCGTGCATTGTGGAAGTTATCGAACATATCAGACCATACCCATATATCGGCATCCGGCTTGCGGGCTTTGATGATATCGTAGCATTTTGTTGCGTTGTCGCCCAGAATTTCAGCCGGCGAGAGGTTTCTTCTTTGGTCTCCTGCATCCCAATTCATTACTCTTATTTCATCGTGTTGCATAAAATATTTATCAGAGTCAAATATATCATCTACATTTTGAAATGCTTTTTCAGCTATATCATAAACTTTTGGGTCTGACATAGTGATCATCACCTGTTCATTATCAAAAACTATAGCGTGATAATATGTTATTATCAGAGTATCTCCGTTTCTGATATGCCCGTCTTTTTTTATTCTGAAAATTGGTGGCTCGTGGTATATATCAAAGTTGCCGCTCCACATATTATTACCCATTTTTTTATCTATCAACGTATCGTAATCTATGCCTTCCATATATGCTATATCGAGTATGTGGTGAGATACATTTAGCGGGCAACCTTCTCTGCGTATAAGATTTACGAATGAAATCTCTTCGACAGCGAGATCATCCCACCACATTTTACCAGTATGACCGCCCCAT
>CAYQTZ010000032.1:0-6709 GCA_964420565.1 uncultured Hyphomicrobiales bacterium | reverse complement strand
AAGATTCGAGTGAATTGAATGTCAGATCAATTCTCTGCCAATCGGTGGTTGAGTTAATAGTGGGTTTCCAGTATGACAGGTTCTCAGATCTATCATCAAGTACGGCAATATTTATAGCAGTGGCAGGGCTTAAGTCTTCAGTTTTGATCCATGCGGAAATATGATATTGCGTAAATGGTTTTACTTCTGTTCTGTAAGATATTCTGCCGTGTCCGTGATCGTTGGCTGTAAAATTCTCTAATCGTATAGATTGGTTGCCACTATGCAAAATCTCGGTGTCCAGAAAGCTAACTTCACCGGGCTGATCTATAAACAGAAAGCCGGGGAAATTATTCCCATCATTTTGCTCGAAGCCGCCATTATCCATAGAAACATTGACGGATGGCACAAGGCGGGCGGAATCTCCCTCAATAAAGAATTTCTGACTGTAAACGGGGAGCCCTGATGATAGATTTGGGTCATGATAAAGCAAACTCGACGAATAACCAAATGGCATTACGCATGGGATTATTTCCATATTATGCTTTTCGGCAAATTTTTTATATGAAAGTAATGAATCCTTATATCTCTTTGGCATTTCTTCGATAAAACCGAATTTAAAATCATTGAGAGCTACTCCGTTCAATTTGTAGTCAGAGCATAATTTTAATATATTCTGAGCTGTGTGCATATTATCGCCTACCAGAAAATTAGTAGCATAGCGATACCAGCGATCAGGCATTGATGGTGAGTCAACTAAACGGCAAGCGAACACCCAGTTGCCCCCAAAGCTATCAACTAATTGCAGGAATGTGATAACCCCATAGTATAAGCCGCGTATATCGCTGCCGGCAATTATTGCACGATTGGTCAAAACATCAATTACATAGCCCTCGCTGCCCGGAAAATCCTTGCTTACGGCTATCTTCTCGGGGTTGGGCATATCTAAGAGTTCATTGATCTCTTCACTCGGCAGAGAGAGGAATAAGCCCGAAGCCTGCATAATATTCTCAGGATCAAGAAGCTCAATTTTCAGAGAGTCAAAGCCTCTATTAAGTAATTGTTGATTTAGATAATAAGCTGTTTCATAAGCGGGATCATTGGGATCAAGCATAATTATCTGCTGTTGAATACTAAAAGCTGCGGAGAAGACTTCCCTGACGTAAGCTTCCTTAGGGCGGGGAGTGATATTTTCAAAAGGATCATAATCCTGAGATATTAGCTGGTCAGTAGATAATAACAAGCATAGGGAAGCGAAAATAAGTAATAAATATTTCATGGCTTTGCTCTAAAAAATAAATAATTTCCATTCTATTATTGAAACGTTTTGATATGAGAATAATTTTTTTTTCTGATAATTTGTATCAATGAGTACTTTTCAGGTAAATATTCTTTAATACTTATATTATTTTATCTTATATTGTATATTATAAAAATAGATGATAAATATATTAGAAAGAAATAAATATGAAGCTTTTGTCAATAATTATAGTAGCAATTTTCTCAATTTCTGTTTTAGCTATAGCTCAGAATGAATCGGATAATTCTAAAAACGACAGCTTAGATGCAATATCAAATAACAATAAAGATGCTTATAGTGTAAAGGATTCGTTATATAAGATTGAAATGCAGAACGGCTTTACATATATCGGAAATATATTATCGTATAATGACGAGGAAGTTATTATTGTAAATAAGTATATTGGCGAATTAAGATTAGAGAAAAAATTAATCAAATCCATCACTGAAATCCCTCAAGAGTATTCTAACCAAAGCGAATACTGGTTCCCCAATCCTAACTCAACAAGAAATCTTTTATCGCCGACGGGTTATGGATTAAAATCGGGCGAGGCATATTATCAGAATATTTATGTATTTTTCAATTTATTATTCTTTGGAATTACTGATTACTTTTCGCTTGGTGTAGGTACTGAATTCATAACTCTTTCTTCAGGTAATCCTATGATCTTCCTTAATCCAAAATTATCATTTGAGATAAGTGAAAATGTCAATGTGGGTTTAAGCTCTCTACTTATTTATGGTCATCTCGGTAGAGGTAATATTTATTCAGGAGTGCATTCTGCGGTAATAACTTATGGGAACAAAGATGACAATATCACTCTCGGTGGAGGTGTCTTTACTCTGCAGCAAGAAGACCCAAGCGGAGTGATCACTTTAAGCGGTATGCTCCGTATATCGAAAAGTCTTGCTTTGGTCAGCGAGAACTGGTATGTACCAGACTCAAATGTTGATTTCGAGTACAGCTCAATACTTTCCTATGCAATCAGATTGATGGGGGAAAATTTCTCTTTCGATCTCGGCTTTATCAATAACCCATCGCTTGCAGAACACATGATATTAGGGATACCGTATATTGATTTTATCTATAAATGGTAGAAGTTACGGATCCTTTAGTTGTCTAATAATTCACATTTAACATATATACGACACAATCAAGCTTACAGATCGCCGCCCTGAGGCCTTACTAAGACTTCTTCGACCATTACTCTGCCGTTAAAGCTGTTTGTGATAGCTGAGAAAGTTGCTTCGGCTACATCCTCGGGTTGCAGCATTTTGTGGCTATGCTGCTTGCGAATATCTTTATCCCACAGGTCTGTATCTGTAGCTCCAGGAAAAATATTGAGAACGCCTACACCCTGCTTACGCACTTCTTTTCTTAAGGAGTTGCTCATAGCAAGAACGGCGGCTTTTGTAGCGGCATATACCGATGAGTTTTCGAATGCTTTTTTAGCGGCACCAGAAATGATATTGGTTATTATGCCATTGCCGCGCTGTAACATATCAGGCAGCACTATCTTTGTGCAAAGGAAAGTGCCTTTGTAATTAATATTATTCATCTGGTCGAACATTTCGACAGTAAGTTCGTTGAATGGTTTGAAAGTAGCAACACCAGCATTGTTAATTAGTACATCAATTTTCTTTTTAGCGAGTTTGATCTTCGTTACTACTTCGTATATTTCTCGCTCATCTAAAACATTGCAAGGAAAGAAAAGCACATTATCTAACTTTGCATACTTGTGAATAATATCATTAAAGGATTCCTTAGATGATGCAGAGATGACGACCTGCGAACCAGCCTCGATGAATTTTTCAGCTATAGCGAGTCCAATACCACGATTGCCGCCCGTTATCCAAATTACTTTTTCTTTTAAATTTCGGTTCATATTTACTCTCCTGTTTATATTAGATAATCATTTTCCCAATTTAATGAAATTTATACACAATTCTGTTGAAATTCCATTTAATGTTTAAAATTACCAGACCATTAGAAGATCCATTATAGATGTTTCATGATGATATCCTTAGTTAATGATATTTTTATCTAAGAACATATCATTGCATAATGTGGTCATTTCCTTTTAGCATTATATTAAAACTGATAGAAATCCGTCTTAAAAATTTTATTTCGGATGCTGTTCTTTGATATAGCTTTTGGTAGTCATCAAGAAGATTTTATCCTTAAAAAAATTTAAAAATAATGACTAACATCTAAACAAACAATTTGTTTCATTAATATATAAGAGAAATAATATGCCAGATCTTTCAACCAAATACCTCGGTTTAGAGCTGAGGAACCCAATCATCGCTGCAGCTTCGGGCTTAACCGAAGACGTAGAAAGCATAAAAGAATTCGAGAAAAACGGTGTTGGCGCCGTAGTACTTAAATCATTATTCGAAGAAGAGATAATCGCTGAAATCAAAAGAGCCACTCAGGAGATGGCTCGCCCCTCAAACTTATACCCTGAGATTTATGATTTCTTCGATTATGAATCAGTAGAAGATACGCTAACGAAGTATATCCACTTAATATCCGAAGCTAAAAAGCAAACGAATATTCCCATAATAGCCAGTGTAAATTGCGTTACTCCTAACGAGTGGACGAGTTTTGCCAAGCAGATGGAAGATGCCGGTGCTGACGCTTTGGAACTTAATATATTCCTGATGCCATCGGATCTGAAACGCAGTGCCGCAGAAAATGAGCAAGTCTATTTTGATGTGATCAAAGAGGTTACTTCCATTACATCTTTACCAATTTCATTAAAGATAAGCCCTTACTTCAGCAATCTTGCATCTATGATCAAAAGATTATCTGAAACGGACATAAAAGGTCTTGTGCTGTTCAATCGCTTCTTTAGTCCTGATTTTGATACAGATACGTTCAGTGTAGTGCCTGTAAATATTTATAGCTCTTCTAATGAACTTTCGACATCTCTTAGATGGATAGCTATTATGGCTGACCGTGTGCAATGCGATCTATCTGCATCTACCGGCGTACATTATGGCATATCAGTTGTCAAGCAGTTATTGGCTGGCGCTACTACTGTGCAATCCGCTTCTACTTTCTACAAAAATGGCAAAGATTATGTAGCCGTAATGCTGAAAGAACTTGAAGCGTGGATGATAGACAAGGGCTTCGATAGGATTGACCAGTTCCGCGGCAAGATGAGCCAGAAACGATCCGAAAACCCTGCAGCTTACGAAAGAGCACAGTTTATGAAGCACTTTGGCGGAAGGCATTAATTGCAACGAAAGCAGAAAATTCTTGATATATTATATTCGCTCCAACGTTTCGGTATTAAGCCGGGCTTGGAGCGAACTTATAAGATACTCTCTGATTTTGGCGAGCCGCATGATTCATTTCCATCTATCCACGTCGCCGGCACTAATGGCAAAGGTTTTACCTGTGCTGTATTAGCTTCTGTGCTGATGGAAGCTGGATACAATGCCGGGCTTTACACATCGCCTCATATTAAAGATTTTAACGAAAGAATAATTGTAAACGGCGGCATGATCTCAGATGATGATATTATCTCTCTCGCTGAACAGCTCATTCCTTACTCCGAGACAATTAATGCCACATTTTTTGAGATCACTACTGCAATGGCTTTCATTTATCTTGCGAATCAAAATATAGATATTGCTATCATAGAAACAGGTATGGGCGGCCGCTTTGACTCCACTAATGTGCTGAAACCTTTGCTTACGATAATTACTGATATTGGATTGGAACATCAGGAATATCTGGGGAATAGTCTGGAAGAGATCGCTTATGAAAAAGCCGGGATCATCAAAGAGAATACCCCTTGCGTCATTTACTCAAAATCTATTAAAACTTTACCAGTTTTCATAAAGAAGTCTAAGGATATGAAATCGCCACTCTTTTTTGCAGATGATATTGCAGATGTGCGGGTGCATAGTTTTAATGCAGATTTTTCGATGGATATTAGTATTGATATTGGAGATATTAAGATAGATCGTTTGAGATGTCCATTTGCAGGGCGACACCAAATTAAGAATCTGAAACTTGCTCTTGGCGGATTGATCGCATTGGGTGATAAATTTGATATTAATTCTGAAGCTTTGGGAAAGGGATTGCAGAATATCAGATTGAATACGAATTATCGCTGTCGCTTGGAACTGGTGAACGCCGAACCGCCAGTCCTGATTGATACAGCACATAACCCGCAGGCGATACAAGCACTCGCTGACGCACTAATACAGCATGGGCATTCCAACACAAAATGGGATATTCTTTATGCCGCTATGGACGATAAGGATGTAGAAAGTATTCTGAATATATTGAAACCGCATTGCCGGGCATTGATAATTACTGAACCAAAAATAAGCCGGGCAATGAATATTGAGAAGATAGCCAAAAAAGCACAAGGAATTGGTATCAAAAAAGTTATTCAGCTAAAGGATTCAACCAGAGCATATGATTTTTGTAAAGCCAGAGGGAATCCTCTAATAATATGTGGTTCATTTTATTTGGTTGGTGAGGGATATTCTTCGTGGAGCGGTTGGCAGTAGTGATTCAATAAAGTCATATTTTTTGGAAGATATTTTCTCCTGCCTGCCTGATTTTTATTATTTTGAGTGGATTTATAAATAACAATAGAGAAAATGGATCATACATTTATACTTGTATTGAGCGTTATATTCATTGCGGCTCTTTCCCGATCTACATTTGGATTTGGCGATGCTCTTATTGCAATGCCTTTGCTCGCTTTGTTTATTAGTATAAAAACAGCAACTCCTGTGGTAGCCGTTATGGGAATGACCATCTCTATAGCTATTCTTTACGGAGATTGGCGGCAGATAAGTTTAAAATCTATCTGGCAATTAGTCTTGTTTTCAATTATTGGGATACCTGTCGGCTTGCTTTTTTTGAAAGGAGCGGCAGAGGATATCGTTAAAATTTCGCTGGCGATTGTTCTGATAGTTTTTGGAGCTTATAAACTAATCCGACCTGATCTTTTCATACTGAAAACCAGAAAAACATCTTTTGTTTTTGGGCTAATATCAGGGATACTCGGTGGTGCATATAATACCAATGGCCCTCCGATCATTATCTATGGAACTTTAAGGAAATGGAAGCCCGAAAGATTCCGTGCTATCTTGCAGGGGGTGTTCTTTCCGACAAATTTCTTTATAATAATTGGGCATGGTTTCGCTGGGTTGTGGACTACTGAGGTCTGGCACCTGATGCTATTTTCCTTTCCGGTTATCTTTCTTGCTATTATAGTTGGGAACAAGCTAAACAAGATAATCCCCGCAGCAAGATTCATCCGATATGTTTATCTTTTTTTGATAATCATTGGTTTCGTATTGATATTCAATACAGTATAAGACCATTGCAAAACCAAAGAAAATCCCCCTATGTCCCCATAAGCGTTAACTTAAGATTTGCATTATATAATATTTTTAC
>CAYQTZ010000031.1:0-14419 GCA_964420565.1 uncultured Hyphomicrobiales bacterium | reverse complement strand
AAAAGTTAGAAGGTAAATACTTCTAAGTAATATAAAGAAATTTGTTTTTCAAATAACCCTGCTGTTATTCAGTGGGGTTATTTTTTAATACTGTCTTCGGGACAATCCAAGCTAATTTGCAGAATAAGACTATTGCAAAACCTCTGAATTGATCCCTCCCCAGACCTCCCTTAAAATTAAGGGAGGAGGTAAATCATTAATATATAACTGGCTTGAGTCTCTGCACCTTTTTTAAAAGAGGGGTTATGGGAAATTTTCTTTGGTTTTGCAATGGTCTCTTACTTCTGAATTTACGTATTTATATACTGGAATCAGAGATTTTGTATATACATTTTGATTGATAGAAGTATTTTAACGGTTTGCTGAAAGTAACGCTCCGCTTAAGAGCAACAGCTTTGTTTCATAGAGCTTGGCATAATGCAAGGACTCTATAATCCTGATCTTTGTTTCTGTATGTCTTTGCTGTGCTTCTCTAAAATCCAGGGCAGAGATAGTGCCGGCTTCGTATGACTTTTTAGAAATACTAAGATTTTTTTCCGAAAGCACTATGTTTTCTTTTTCATATTCTGCAATATCTTTATAGCTTATATATTGATTCCAATACTGTGTTAGGGCTGACTTTAATTTTAGTTCTAATTCTTTTTCGCTTAATCGTTGCTTTTCTAAATCTATCTCAGAATTTTCAATTTTTCTATTAGTATTAAATCCATCAAAAAGATTATATTTCAATGTAAGAGCGAGTTTTGGACCAACGAACCTATTATAGTGAATAAAAGCTGCCTCGGCATCGGTCTCCGAGAAATAATATCCAGCGTCTAATTCCACTCGGGGCAAGTACTCAGAGCTCACTTTAGAGACTTCGAGCTTGCGGACCTCAATAAGTTTTCGTTCTAATAGTAATTTGTTATTATTGCTTATGGATTGCTCGGTCAAAACTTTGATATCCGGTATATCGGCTAACTTAAGAGAATCGTTGAAATCAAAACTATTGGAAGGATATATTCCCATTATTTCATATAAAGTCATTAAAGAATTCTGGAAATGTGCATTCTGAGTAATAATTGCCGTGCTGTCCGATTTCATTTCTACAAGAGCTTGCAAGAGTTCAATATCGGGTGATTTGCCAATATCATAAGATTTTCTAACTATATCAGCGCGATATTTTGACAGATCAAATCTTTCTTCTAAAGCATCTAAGATAGCTTTTTCTTTGGCTATAGCTGAGTAGGCGATAATAAGTTGAGCCATGGTTTGTTCTATTTGAATCTTAATTGTTTGCTCGCCAGTTTCCTTTAATTTTTCCAAGCGATCGTATTCAGTAAACATCCTAAGACCATCAAACAAAGTCCAGTTAAGATTGATCCAAACATCACTAATATTAGAAGAAACATCCCGTTCGTGTATGCTTTGTCCTGTATATGCATGAGTATTGAAATCACCGAAATATTTTTGATATGAACCACCAATATCAACACTTGGTAGCATTCCGGCATTCCCCGATGTAGTATTTTTCTCAAATTGAAAATAATCTTGCTCAATAATTTTTATACCAAAATTATTTTGAAGAGTAATATCCATTGCCCGCTCTAAAGTTAGATTTTCTGCGGCATTTAGCTGATAGCTGAGAGCCATCAATGAAAGTACAAGACATATAAACACTGATAGTTTAGAATAATTCATAATATTTTTGCCATTTTCTTCTGTATATGTTGCAATCTATTACTATTAAACAAATTAATCAAAGTGAATTCATAACAGATTGATATTATTTAATCAATAAGATCGTTGCTATGATATATTTCTTCTAAGTCATTTATTTTTCAGTACTTATATTTAGAGAGCAGTTCATATATTCCTTCGGGATACTAATCTGATAAGTATTATCCTTTGGTCTTATATATTCCATTATCATTTTTTTTCTCTTTCATTATCAAGTTATTTACACAAGAGACAAAAAAAAATCAAAAAAATTGTAAAAATAGCGAGACGTTTTTGCAGTTCATGTGTCTCTATAAAAAAGGAATGTGCAAATTTGAAAAAAGTGCTTTGAAATAAATATACAAACTGATATGTGTCATATCAAATATTGATTGTTGTTTATTAACTTGACATGACACCAGGCATTCCGCTGAAAGTGTTCCACATATAAATTGATAAGAAGTAATAAAATTGATCCATTTTTTTAGAAATATTTTTTATTGAAATAAATATTCGTAAATTACGTTTCGATGATTAGCGAAATGTAAAAATGTTTTTTTAATTATTATGTAAGGATAAAGATATGCAAAAGATTTTAATTATCATCAACGATGCCCCTTATGGCACAGAGAAAGCATATAATGCACTGAGAATGGCGATGACTTTGCAAAAAGAGCATAGTGAAGAAGTTGAAGTAAAAATATTTCTTCTTGCTGATGCAGTATTTTGCGGTCTGCCTAATCAAAACACACCCAACGGTTATTATAACATTGAAAGAATGCTGAAATCCGTCATCAAAAGAGGCGGCGAGGTGAAGAGTTGTGGTGGATGCTCGCAAGCGCGCGGTATAGATACTCTTGAATTCATCGAAGGAGTTGAACTAAGCAACATGAAGGAATTTGCCAAATGGACTGTTGAATGCGATAAGGTTTTGACATTTTAAGATATTCTATTGAAAGTAAAGAATGAACTGGAAAACTGAGGGTAAAATATTATTAGTGATTGGAATTATTTTTGCAGGATTTTTCTATTTACCACTTGGAGTGCCAAGATTTGATAATGCCATTTTCGAAGCATTATACCTAACTAAATGGTATGCTCAGGAACACGTAATCCTGTGCTTACTACCTGCATTTTTTATTGCTGGGGCTATAAGCGTATTCATTAGTCAGCAATCGGTAATGAAATATCTTGGTGCTAAGGCAAACAAGGTGCTGGCTTATGGTGTTGCCTCGGTATCCGGAGGCATTCTTGCCGTTTGCTCATGCACAGTATTGCCATTATTCGCTGGGATTTACAGGATGGGAGCCGGCTTAGGTCCTGCCACTACATTTCTATACTCTGGTCCTGCGATAAATGTGATGGCGGTAATACTTACAGCAAACGTGCTTGGTATTGAAATAGGAATTGCGAGAGCAGTAGGAGCAGTCGTATTCAGTATATTCATTGGAATACTGATGCAATTCATCTTCCGTAAAGAAGAACTTGAAAAAGCCAATGCCCAGATAGCTATGCCTGATGATGAAAATGCAAGACCACTATGGAAAAATGTAATTTATTTTGGTCTGATGGTAGCAATATTGATATTCTCAAACTGGGGCAAGCCGGATGATTCGACGAATCTGTGGAACTTCATTTTTTCAATCAAATGGTATCTGACAGGTGTATTCTCTATTGGCTTGCTCGTGGTGCTGCTATTGTGGTTTGAGATCAACAGGACGAGATTGGTAATTGTTGCGATACCCGTTATTCTGCTCGCAGTACTTTTCGGAGATTCTCCGATGATACCATTCATCGTTGCTATTATTGGTCTTTCGTGGGTAACTGCAACCAGCGAGGGCGAGGGTCTCTCTTGGTTCGAAGCGACATGGGATTTCACGAAACAGATAATGCCGCTTTTATTCTATGGTGTGCTTATCGCAGGTTTTGCTCTTGGTCGTCCCGGCAACGAAGGAATAATTCCTTCGGAGTGGATCAATAGTGCCGTTGGGGATAATTCTGTTTTCTCAAACTTGTTTGCGTCAATCGTAGGGGCTTTCATGTATTTTGCAACATTGACGGAGATCCCCATTTTGCAGGGATTGCTGGGTAATGGCATGGCAAAAGGTCCTGCACTTGCATTACTTTTGTCTGGTCCTGCTCTTTCGCTGCCAAATATGTTAGTAATAAAAAGCGTGATCGGCTGGAAGAAGACGCTGGTTTATATAGCTTTAGTCGTAGTAATGTCAACAATATCTGGTTTAATATATGGCTCAATATTTTAATTTCAGCAAACCTGACCCCACCCCTGCCCTCCCCAAAGGGGAGGGAGATAGCGAGAGATTCCCTCTCCAAAGATGCTGTGTTATAGCCCAAGGAATGATATTCCATGTGCTTCTTCCAATTTATATAAGAGAATATTTAATTCATTTGATTATAATGTCTTACTCCCTCCCCTTTGGGGAGGGTTGGGGTGGGGTTTTCTTATTTTATCTCCCCATCACAGAGTCTCCAAAGAGGAGGGCTGGAGAGGGGTTCAGGATGTTCCCATTAATTTTATCAGATTAAATATGATATTTTAGTTTTTTTAAAATAATTACAGGAGAAGAAAAATGAAAGAGATCAAAGTACTTGGCCCGGGATGTGCCAAATGCAAAAAACTTGCAGAAAACGTAAAGGTAGCATTGGAACAAGTCGGTAGTGATATGGATTTTGAATATATTACAGATATTCAAAAGATAATGGATTATGGGATATTAATGACTCCCGGCTTAGTGTTAGACGGAGAGGTAAAATCCACAGGAAGAGTACTGAACGTAAAAGAAATAATCAATCTTATTAATTAATAAAATTTTGAGGTAGATATGAAAAGCATAAAATATTTGATACTGGCAATAGCGATTATACTATCTGGCTTAGCTTCCAGTATGCTAATTAGCAATAGCAACAAACAAAAGAATTACGTAAAAGTAGTATATTTCCATACTGATTACAGATGCGCCACATGCAATAAACTCGAAAAATACTCTGAAGAAATCGTTAATAAATACTTCGCCGATGATCTGAAATCAGGAAAAGTCGTCTGGGAATCCATTAATTATGAAGAAGAGAAAAACGAGCATTTTGTTGATAAATTCAATCTTTATAATAAGTCATTGATCATAATGAAGTATGAGAATGGAAAAATGAAAGAATGGAAAAATTTGGAAAAAATCTGGGAATTGGTAAGCAACGAGAAGAAATATAAAGATTACGTTAAAAAAGAGATCAACAAATATCAATAAGGGCAACTATGGAATTTTTAACAGCCGGTCTTCTAACGGCTCTGTGGTTAGGAATACTTACTTCAATCAGTCCATGCCCAATGGCTACGAATATTGCGGCAATATCATTTATTAGTAAAAAAGTGGGCAGCACCCGGGCAGTACTTCTATCAGGATTATTCTATACTCTGGGAAGAATGATTGCTTATCTAACGGTGGCTATGATAGTGGTTTACAGTTTGCTATCAGCGCCGGAGCTGGCGAGATTTCTGCAAAAGTATCTGAATATCATTCTCGGTCCGCTATTGATCATAGTCGGATTATTTTTACTTGAAATAATAAAGATGAATTTTGGTAAAGGAATGTCCTTCTCGCAGAAATTTCAGGATTCTGCACAGAAGAAGGGCATCTGGGGAGCGGCAATGCTTGGATTTATTTTTGCATTATCTTTCTGCCCTGTTTCTGCCGGCTTATTCTTTGGCAGCTTGATACCACTATCACTTAAATATGAATCGGCTCTGTTTTTGCCATTAATTTATGGAATAGGAACAGCATTGCCCGTGATAATATTTGCAATCGTGATTGGCTATTCTGCAAATTACATCGGCAAGATATTCAACAAATTAACAAAATTTGAGTACTGGGCGCGCAGAGTAACAGGTGTGATATTCATAATTGCTGGACTTTACTTGGTGTGGGAATTTATTCTTTAGGGCAAATAGCAACCACTTAACTTTAAAGTGAGGATCTTCAAAAGTGATATTAATTGAAAAAATAGGATAAGATGTAGGTAGGTAAAGATGTGTGGAATATTAATTCCACACATCACCTAATATCTACTTAGTATTTTTTGCGAGTTCTTTAATAACGGAATTGTATCCATTCTTATCCAATGTCTTCAGTGCCTGTGTGGTTATTTTGAGAGTAACCCAGCGTTTTTCGTCGGGGATCCATATCCTCTTCTTCTGAAGATTGGGCATAAAACGTCTTCTTGTCTTATTGTTTGCGTGGGATACATTATTGCCGTACAATGGACGCTTTCCTGTTAAATCACACCTGTTTGCCATTTTTTCCTCTAATCTATTTACATTTATAAAGAAAACAAATTTAAGAAAGTAATTTTAATTTTCAAAAAAATTTAAGAAAATAGCAGAAATTTATTTAATTTTGTTAGAGTTATTGGTTGTTATATATATTTTAAGCGGTGAAAAGATGAAAAAAAGCTCTTTGACGAAACTAACGATTAAAGATGCTGAGTTTTATGCCTATCATGGTGTAAAAAGCGAAGAGCAGGCTATGGGCGGCAAATACCAAATTGATTTGGACTTATACTATAATGCCACTCAGGCGATAATTAACGATAATGTAAAATATGCTGTCAATTACGAAGAGGCGATGTTTTGCATTGAGGAGATAATTGTTGGTGATCAATATAGATTAGTGGAAACAATAACTAATGAAATTTTGAATATGGCAAGGGAGCGTTGTCCACATTGATTAAAAGCGACGGTAAGAGTCAGGAAAATGAATGCTCCTATACGCCGCGTTGTCAAATCTGTAGAAGCTGAGCAAACAATTGAAAGATTCGAAAGTGAATAATACAGTATCAGAAAAATGCAAAGTATTAATATCTCTTGGCTCTAATGATGGCAACAGGGAAGAAAATATTGAAAATGCCATTAAACTGTTCAGTGAAACTGATGCAATTGATGATGTTTTTGTTTCTTCGTATTACGAAACAGAGCCGGTAGGCATTGCCTATCAGCCATGGTTTCTGAATGTAGTTATTTCAGGCAAGACATCTATGCCGCTGATGAATTTGATACAGCTTTGTAAAAGTATTGAATATGCTATGGGTAGAAAGTTGGGGGTACGCTGGGGGCAGCGCAATATAGATCTTGATATATTGCTCTATGGTAATTCATTAATTGATATGGAGCAGCTTACTGTGCCGCACCCAAGGATGCACGAGAGGAAATTCGTATTAGTACCTGCGGCAGAGATTGCAGGCGAGCAGATACATCCCGGTTTTGGGCTTACAATAAAAGAATTGTTAGATTCATGCAGCGACACTTCCGTTGTGAAAGAGAAAATTAGTATATAACTTATTGATATAAAATGAATTTTTCCGATGAACTGATTGAAGATATAAAGCAGCATTCAGACATTGTTGATGTTATCAGCGAGGTAGTGGATCTTAATAAATCAGGTGCAAATTTCAAGGGGCTTTGTCCTTTCCACAACGAAAAAACACCTTCTTTTGTTGTATCTCAGGAAAAGGGCATCTATAAATGTTTTGGATGCGGTGCCTCTGGTAATATAATTTCTTTCATGACGAATTATCATGGCTATAGTTTCCAAGAGGCAATAAAAGAGCTTGCCTTAAAAGCTAACATTAAGCTCCCCGATGATCGCAGCGATAAATCCAATAAGGAATTGACAAAGCGGGATATTGTGCTGAAAGCACTTGCCGAGGCAAACAATTTCTACAGGAATATGCTTAAGACTACTGCAGGAAAAAATGCCCTTGCTTATTTTCATGGCAGGGGTTATCACAGTGATGTAATACAATCATTTGAGCTTGGGTATTCGCCAGACTCATGGTCGGGTTTGATGGATGAGCTGAAGAAAAAAGATCATACCGAAGAAGCAATGCTCGATGCTGGTTTATTAGTTGATAATAAAGAAAAAAATTCGCGTTATGATCGCTTCCGTGGTAGAGCGATGTTCCCTATACATAATATTACTGGCAAGGTAATTGCTTTTGGCTCGAGAAGGTTGAACGAAGACAAAGATCAGCCCAAATATATCAATTCGCCGCAAAGTATTGTCTTCGATAAAAGCTCTAATTTATACGGGCTCTATCATGCAAAAATGAATATCAGAATAAAGAAATATGTAATAATGACTGAGGGCTATTCCGATGTCATTTCTTTGCATAAAGCAGGTTTCAATACTGCTGTGGCATCTTGCGGAACAGCCCTGACCCAAGAACAGTTGAAGGTATTAGCCAAACTTTGCAAAGAAATATATTTTTGCTTCGATTCTGATCAGGCTGGAATAAAAGCAACTGCAAAGGCGATTGGTACAGCTTTACCCTTAGGATTTGAGGTAAAAATAATAAAACTGCCCGAAGGAGAAGACCCCGACAGCATTATCAAAGAAGCCTCGCCCGATGTTTTTAAAATGTATTTTGACAAAGCTCAAAGTTTTATTAATTATTTGGTAGAGCAGTATCGAAGTATAGGAGTGCTCGACTCGCCAACCACTATGGCGAAATCTATCAGAAAATTAGTTAAGCTTGTGTCTTCTATTCCCGACCGATTGCAACATGACTTATACTTACGGCAAATAGCTGATCTGCTAAAAATAACTGATAAACAGCTCGAGAATATCTATAAGGAAAAGTCACTGCTCGAGAAAAAAAGCGGAGCAGTATATAGTGATAATAGTTACAAACATCTTGCTCATGAAACAGATGCAGCACCCGACGTTGATCAGGGAAATTTAATTAATATCATACCTGTAGAAAAGATTTTGATACAAATGGCTCTTTCTGGTTACGATACACTCAAAACACTGACGAGTAAGTATAAAGTAACCCGCGACAGCTTTATAAGCCCTGATGCCAGAGATCTGTTCGATATAATAATTGAAAGCGCCACTGAAAAATCGAATATCATAGACAGAATAATTTCCAACACAGAACTTGAGAAAGAATATGTCGATTTTATTGTTGGGCTTACATTCAACACAGAAGAAGGTAGTGTTAAATGGGAGGATACTGACGTTTTCGAAAATCTTGATAATACCGATAAAAACATCTGGAAAATATTAAATGATCTGGAGTTAAAAAAGTTAGACGTAGAGATTGAACGTATCAAACAAAAACTAAAAAATGCTGACACCGAGGAACATGAGGATCATATCCAAAGAATGAGCGCACTTCTAAAGAAGAAAAAATCCTTGCAATAACTGATTTTTTAGCTGATCCCCTAAACTTTCAATTTTTTTTGCCGATTATTCTATTAAGAAAAATAGTTGTTTTATGCTTAATGTGCTGTAACACCCCATTATACATTTCACAGATTAGATTTATTTAGATATTAATATTTTTATAAATTATAGACCGGTGTAAAAATAATGAGAAATGTATTCAAGTTTATTCTCGGAATTTGCTTGCTTATTGTTATTACTAATATTGCAAAAAGCAGCTGGAATCAAGTCCCTACAACATATCAGCAAAGCATCAATGGAGTATTCTTTCAGCCATTTTCTACTACGGGCTGGGCTGTTGGGGATATTGGTTATGTGCTTAGGACTACTAATGGAGGTTTGAACTGGCAAAAAATTGCAAGAATCAACAGAGAGCTTTTCAAAGTTCACTTTCTTAATGATGATGACGGATTTGCCGTTGGTGGAGATGGTTCTGTTTATAAAACTGTGAACAGAGGTTTTACGTGGATTTATCAAAACTCAAAAACAAGTGAGAATATTTATAATTTGTTTTTTGTTTCCGTTATTCATGGGGTTTATATCGGGGCAAATGGTGTTGCCGGCTTCACGACTAATGGCGGTAGTATATGGACAATAGTAAATACTGGTGTATCAACACACCTGTATGGTGTGGATTTCGTTGACCAAAATACCGGCTATGCCTGTGGCAGTGCAGGTGTTATTCTAAAAACAACTACACTTGGGCAGTACTGGACTCAGCTTAGCACAGGTATTTCTGACAATCTCCGTTCGATAGAATTTACTGACGCTAATATTGGCTATGCTGTTGGCGAATATGGCACTATCATAAAAACAACTAATGGCGGAGCGAGCTGGGCCAGCAAAACATCAGGTACAACCGAAGATCTTTTATCTGTGGATTTTACCAGCGATTCTAATTTAGGTTATGCAGTAGGCACTAACGGCACTATATTAAAAACAACAGATGCAGGTGAAACTTGGGACATTCAATCATCCCCGACAAGCAACACTTTGCAGGATGTTTGTTTTACGCATCAGGACAGGGGCTATGCCGTTGGAAATACTGGTACAATACTTTATACTACCGATGGCGGTGGCGGCTCCGTAGAAGCAATATCATTATTAACGCCAAATGGGGGAGAGCATCTGATTGTCGGCAATCAATATGATATTATTTGGGAAACTAATCTGACAGGAAACGTAAATATTTATTATTCTACAGATCTTGGATTAAACTGGACTTCTATAGCCACAATAAATGCTGACGATGAATACTACCAATGGACTGTACCAGATGAAAACTCATCACATTGTCTTGTGAAGGTTGCTGATGAAGGCGATGAGAATACTCATGATGTTTCAAGCTCAGTATTTACAATCTCTGATCATCAGATTGATCTGACCACGCCTGTTGATGGCGAGTATGTGCCTGGTGGTATTAACTATGATATTATGTGGACTACTGATATGACTACAGATATTTACATATTATTTTCTTCAGATGGAGGTAATAATTGGGAAGAACTCGCTCAGGTAAGTGCTTCAGATCTTGCTTTTTCATGGTTAGTGCCTGAGATCAACTCAGATGAATGCCTTATTAAACTGCAAAGCGTAAATGATGCAGGAATTTCTTCACAAAATGAAGAACCCTTTACAATAGAATGGAAACCTTTATATATCATATATCCAAATGGGGGACAGCACTGGCAGGTAGGCGAGCAGCATGATTTGATCTGGGGTGGGCTTCACGAAGGCAATGTAAATGTTTACTACTCTGTAGATGGTGGAAACTCATGGGTTCTGATCAATAGTGATGTACCTGTGTTAAGTACACAAAGCTGGGTTGCTCCAAATCAGCCTAACCAGGAATGTCTGATCAAAGTAGAAGATGCTGCTGATGCCACTATCTATGATATTAGCGATACGTTTTTTACCATTGCTGACATTCATTTTCTTACGCCAGGTACTGATCAGAAATTGATGCCAATGACTTCTTATGATATTAGTTGGAATGCACAGGAAATTGAAACTGTAACAATTAAATATTCAACTGACAACGGATCTACCTGGAATAGCTCTCCTGTAGTCGAAGGATTTGATGCAGGAACTGGTATTTATCCCTGGTTAACCCCAAATATACAGTCTGAATTTGTTTTGCATATTTTCGATAGTGAATATCCCAATATTTATGATCTTGTGTATTTTGAAGTTACTAACAGATCTATTGATCTGACATATCCTGTGGGTGGCGAATACTGGCAGGCAGGGCAAGATGTTACTTTGCTATGGGACGCTGCTCATGTGAATAATGCTAAGCTATCTTATAGCACAGACCACACTATGTGGACTACTATCATTGAAAGCATTGATGCTGAAATAGAAGAGTATGATTGGACAGTTCCCGAAACAATTTTCCCAAAGACATCTGGCAAGAAAGATAGTCCTCTTGCAGTGCAGAATCTCTGGATAAAAATAGAGTCTGTAGAGCTTCCAAAGATTTCTGATGAAACAGCTACGAATTTATTTGTAACAGATTCACGAATTACTGTACTAACACCAAATGGAGGTGAAATATGGTATCCGGGAACAAATCAGTTAATAACATGGGATACTGATAATGTAACTGCTGTGGATATTGAATATTCAACCGACGGGGGAAATACATGGCTGATCATAACCGAAGATGAAGCAGTGAGCCTCGACGGCAGTGGAGAATTCCTCTGGGCTGATATGCCAACTACATTGACTAATACTCGCAATACCCCATCAGACAGATGCTTAGTAAGAATAAGCGACAGGGATTACCCGAACAATGCTGTTAATGATGTTTCCGATGACTTTTTCTCGATACCTGGTATTAGATTATCACAACCGGACTTTTATGTAAAATGGTTAGTGGGTGAAACATATAATATTAATTGGAGATATTCAAATGTGGACAATATCAATATTAAATATTCTATTGATAATGGACTTAACTGGATAGGAATAGTAGATAATTATCCCGCTAACAATGATTATTACACATGGACTGTTCCGAATACTCCGTCTTCACAATGCTTAGTAAGGATTGTTGATAATGAAAGATCTGCTCTATCGGACGAAAGCGAGGAAAATTTTACAATTACTGGTATGCTTCTTACATATCCGCAGGGTGGAGAAACACTGCTTTCAGGAACAGTCGAAAATATAACCTGGGAAAGCGCTGATATTGATAATGCAAAGTTAGAATACTCTACTGATAACGGTAATACATGGATAACTATTATTGCAAATATTTCTGCAAATATTGGTACTTATGCATGGTTAGTGCCTCAAGTCAATTCCGCACAATGCATAGTAAAAGTTTCGTCTGTGGATGATCCCGAATATAATGATCATAACGATCCACAATTCGTAATACTCGGCGAGGGGATAGTCGTTACATCACCTTCTGAAGGCGATGTATGGGATGTAGGCGATCTTCATCAAATAACATGGGTAAGCTCTAATATAGAGAATGTAGATATAGAGTATAGTTTCGATGATCAAAAATCCTGGCAGCCGATAGCCGATGGTGTTGATGCCTCGCTCGGAGCTTTGAACTGGACAGTGCCTAATAATCCTTCTACTCAGTGTTACGTAAGAGTAAAAGATTCTGAGAATAGTCATGTATTTGATGTATCTGATGTTTTCTTTATTAAAGGGACGGTCTATCCGCCGCCATCTAACTGGAAATTTAAAAAGCATACCGGCAATAATGCCATAATAGTTGTGCCACAATCGCTGAATCCAAAGATTGTTGGCAGGAAAGTGAAATTTGGCGATGCACTTGGTGTATTCTATGAAAGAAATGGTGAATATGTCTGCGCCGGCTATGGTTTCTTCCTTTTCGAGGGGGACGAGTTACTGCAGAATCTAATTATTACAGCATGGGCAGATAATGAAGCAACATCTATTAAGGACGGCTTTGACGTAAATGAAAAATATATGATCTACGCATGGGATGCAATGAATGGAGTGCAGTATAGGGTCTGGACTTCTTTTGTAAATGATAATGACTATTATTATCACGATAATATTAGTATCATGAGTTATTTTCAGGTCGTGGATCATCAAGATATTATACTGCCAGGCGGTGTGTGGACTATGATCTCAACTTATCTCGATATTGTGGATGATAATATTGATATGGTATGTGCTGATATTCAGCCAAATATGTATATCTTTAAAGATGACGAAGCAAGAGTATTTATTCCTGAAGAAGATGTAAATACATTGAATACATGGGATTACGACAAAGGCTATATGGTCTTTATGAGAAATACTGACACATTGCGTGTTTGGGGCTATTACAAAAATCCGGCAAATTTCCCAATTACTCTTCAATCAATGAAATGGTATATTATCCCATATCTTGTCAGATTCGAGCAGCCCTTAGCTACTGCATTAAACTCTTTGGGGGGAAATATCTTGGTTCTGAAGAACAACGATGGCGAAGTTTATTATCCGAATTACGGAGTTGACCAGATTGGGACTATGCTGCCCGGCGAAGGATATAAGATAATTTGTGATACTACTGAAACTTTGATCTATGATGCCGGAGGATGGTTCTCAGGAATTGAAGAATTCCGATATGGCAAAAAGGATATTTATAATAAAAGTGATAAGGTATTTAAGGTAACATCAAAGCCCGTTTTTTATAACGATAAGATCGAACCAACAGGCAATAACTCGACGTTGATAGTTGAAACAGAAGGTTTATCTGATGGCGATGAAATTGCTGTCCGAAATACCAATGGAGTTGTGATCGGTAGTGGTACTATCCAATATGGCACAGCTTGCATAACTGTATGGGGCGATAACCGCGAAACAGAGAGTATCGTAGAAGGCGCTATAGATGGGGAAGAGCTAAGGTTTACTTACTGGCAAAGCGGACAGGAAAAAGATCATAAACTCGTTCTTTCGGAGATTAAGAATGTGCTGTCTGAAGAAAGTATTACAGGAATAGAATATCGAGAAGACCAGATATGGATCAGTAGAATAACCGACGATAATATTTTAAATGTTGAAGAAGAAATGTCAGGAGATTTATCAATTGCGGTAAACCCACAGCCGGCAAACGATAACGTATTTATTACTTACACTTTGCCCAAATCCGGGCATATCTCAATAGAGATGTTTGATAATATGGGTGCGATGACTAAGAATATATATAGTGGCTGGAGCGAGCAAGGCACTCACCGGCTAAAAGCAGACCTGAATGAATACCGGTCAGGTATTTATTTAATGAGGATTACTAAGAGTGGAGTTCATGCTTTTAATAAGATAATTATTATTAAATAAAGAATACAGAATACCGGGAAGTGTGAATTCTATATTAAAAGCCGCCCAACCGAGAGGGCGGCTTTTTGTTTGTGTTATTGCATGGCTTTTGCGTTTTACAAGACCATTGCAAAATGAAGAAAAACACCCCCTCAATCCCCATATGCGTTAACTTAAGCAAAATTTTTCAAGTTGCC
>CAYQTZ010000030.1:0-14491 GCA_964420565.1 uncultured Hyphomicrobiales bacterium | reverse complement strand
CTTTACTTTTTCCAAATCAGATTTTTCGCTATAGCTTGTGTTTGGCACAAGAAGCATTAAAGACATAACGATAGAAAAAAGTGTAAATAGTATTTTTGACATGATTCCTCCAATAGTAGCTAAAAAATCTATAATTAAAAAGTATTATCTTTAATAAGTGTCATAATAATAGTGAATTTTCATGAATAATAAAAACATAAATTATATTATTAATAAAATTTAATGAAAAATCAACAAATAAGATATAATAATCTTGTTTGTAATCTTCTATCTACATAATATAACACTAAAAATAAAATTAGGTTACAAAATATCATCAAATAAGTCCCAAATCTTTTCCGACAACTTCAAAGACCTCTATTATCTTATCAAGATGCTCGTTTTCATGGGATGCCATATAGCTGGTTCTCATCATACTCATGTTCGGCGGGACCCCCGGCGGAACAAAAGCATTAACGAAAACGCCCAGATCAAATAGCTTTCTCCAGAAAACGAATGCGGTATCCATATCGCCTACAATGACTGGCACAATAGCTGTTTGGCTTTTCACAATATTGAAACCCAGTTTCTCGAATCCATCCCGCATTCTGTCTGTATTTTTTATAAGTTTATCCACGAGTTCAGGTTGTTCCTCTAATAGATCTAATGCTGCTAATGCTGCAGCACACGAAGGTGGCGTAGGACTGGCGCTGAATATCAATGCAGGAGAGTGATGCTTCAGGTAATTAATTACTCTCTCTGGTCCTGCAACGAAACCTCCCAGAGAAGAAAATGTTTTAGAGAATGTCCCCATCGTAAGATCTGTCTCAGCAGTCAGACCAAAGTGGCTTGCCGTGCCGCGTCCTCCTTTGCCGATAACCCCAACTGAATGAGCATCGTCCACCATCACTCTGGCACCATATTTTTTCGCTATGGGCAATATCCCCGGTAAATCAACTATCTCGCCTGACACAGAAAACACACCATCAGTAACAATTAGCTTACCTGCATTTTCAGGTAATTTGGAAAGCAACTGCTCTAAAGACTCCATGTCGTTATGTTTATAGCGTACAAATTCAGCAAATCCGCCTTTAGCCATCATGCAGCCGTTGATTATAGATGCGTGATTTTCTTTATCGGAGATCACATAATCCCCTTTGGAAACTAAAGTCGATATAACTCCTATGGCTGTCTGATAGCCGGTGCTGTATAGAAGCACAGACTCATAACCGAGGAATTTTGCCAGACGTCTTTCTAATTCATTATGCAGGGCAACTGTCCCCGTCAGGTATCTAGAGCCGGAGCATCCTGTACCGTATCTATTTATTGATTCTTTCGCTGCGCTTTGAACACGAGAGTTAGCTGTCAGACCAAGATAATTATTGGATCCAGCCATAATTACTTCTTTGCCACCAATGATAACCACTGGTCCTTCGTTTTCTTCTATCTCGTGAAAATATGGGTAGAGCCCCAATTCCTTTACTTCGTCTGCCTTAGTAAATTCGACACATCTCTTAAAAATATCCAAGTTAGCTCCTTTCAATGTCAAATGTTTTGCAATCAAAATGTTTTTTTAATTTTGTCAATTTAATAAAATATTCACAAACTATTAACTTAATATTTATAATATTTAGTAATAATATCAAAAAAATATTAAGAGGGATGCCAAAAATGCTTTTTCATATCTACAGTATCGCCAATAAAGCATATACCTTCGGCTTCAAGTAGCTCTTTCATCAATGTTGGAGTGGCAAAGTGCATTTTACCTGTTAGTTCACCTACGCGATTGACTACTCGATGGCAAGGAATATCATTTCTGCCTGCTACAGCATTCAAAGCCCAGCCGACCATTCTAGCTGATGATCTCATTCCAATGCTTTTTCCAATAGCTCCATAAGTAGTAACTCTCCCCAATGGAATACTACGAACTATTTCATATATACTTTCATAAATGTCTATTTTTTTATCATTTATCATATATTATTCAAAATAAGAGAATAAGTGAAGATATAAAAATAACAATAAATATTCTAATCTGAAAGAATAATTGAGTGGGATAAAAATGTAATGTAATCTTTGGGAGTGTAAAAACTTTTGAATCTTGAAATTGATTTATGAAATCTTATAGAAAACCCCTCTGTCCAAATTTTCTGGAATAATCTTTCCAGCAGCTTCCAGCACATCTAAGTATTTGTTAACTTCGTTGATATGTAAGCCAGTAAGCTGTTCTAAATCTTCCAAAGTACAGGGGCGGCGTGAGATGGTTTCTAATATTGCTTCTTCTTTATTTGAATTATAGGATTTTATTTGTTCTCTTTTAGTAAATTTAGCAATGATTTCTACATTATCTAATTTCCAAAAATTAATGATTTTTTGGAGATCATTATGAGTTGCTTTAGGTAACCCTGCAACTGCGCCCGGACGGTCCATTGAGTTTAGCTGAATTTTGTCAGGATTGATCTTGATAATAGCGTCTTTCAGAGCGTTCAAATCGTTTACTCCGTCGTTCATATCTGGTATAATGAATACTTCTAACCATATTTCACCATTGAACTCTTTTCTGAGATCAACTATGCCTTGTATATAATCATCAATATTCAAGTTTTTATGAGGTCTGTTGATACGTTTAAATGATATATCCAGAGCAGAATCAAGGGATGGTATAATAAGATCAGCATTCATAAGTTCTTTTCTTACCTGAGCTTCGCTGAGTAAAGTGCCGTTGGTAAGTACTGCAATCGGCACATCGAAATTATCTTTCAGAAAGTCAATAGTTTTTCCTATACCTGAGTGCAAAGTCGGTTCGCCCGAGCCTGAGAATGTAACGTAATCCGGTTTATCATATTTTGAAAAATAATCACTTATTTCTTTAAAAACATCTGCAAGAGGGACGAATTCATCTCTTATTGTAGTTAGAATATTTGTCTTTCCGCATTCGCAATATATGCAATTCAGAGTGCATATTTTATCTTTTAGCAGATCTATTCCCAGCGAAATGCCAAGCCGGCGTGATGGCACGGGACCAAAAATGTATTTGTACATGATAAATTTTATATTAATTAATAAATTGAAAACCCTTAGAATAACTCATTTTTCGTAACAGTTTTCATAATAATGCCAAGTCATATATTGAATATTCGCTAATCAAGTATGATTAATCTATAAACAAATTTTTATATTGTATAGAACAATCATCACTGATTGCTTACAATATAGATAGTTGACATAACATTTGTAAATTACAAATTATTTATTTTTTTATCTAACTTTATTCCAGCGATAATTCTTTCCCGGTGATCTTCGTAGCTTTTTCTTTGAAAAGCTCAATATTCTCTTCGGAGTCCGGTTCGAATACTGCTTTTGTGCTTGGAATTTTTGTTTCTATTGCCAATTTCATTTTCCCTTGAATACCCGAATTATCAGAAACAAATTTATAAATCTCTATTAACTTTTGCCCCATTACTATACTTCTTTCCAAAATTGCTCTAATGCTTTAAAATACGGTTCTGCTTTTTTATCCCATTCATTAATTGGTTTAATTTCCCATTCGCAATGATCATCGCCCATTCCAACACACTTAGGTTCAATTGCAAGTACCGGCTCTCCGAAGAAACCAGTACACCAACCCGAAGCATAACCCATTAATGACCAGCATACTGGTTCGTCTGAGTAATGATGGAAAGATAAATGCTGCTCTGCTTCATACGAGTTTTTCCATGTTCCGGTGAAATAAAATTCCCCCTTTTCCCGGTTATATCTCAACTTGTTTGGTGTAGCTTTTACTATCCCTTTCCAAGTGTGCATCACTGGGCCTGAAGCCAATAATTCCATTTCTGAAACAAATGAATAATTGACTTTCATCTGCATTAAGTCAGTATATCCATTCTGATAGCCAAATCTAAGAAAAAACTCCCGTGCTTTTTCCATGCCCAATATTTCTATAACGGATTGTCTGAGCAATCCAAAAGAGTTTGCATCAAAGATCAGCAAGCGGCTGTCTTTGAAAGTTGTCATACCTTTAGATATATCGAAATTAATTTCTTTTGCTAAATTGAAATCTTTTGCTATCATGAATAAATCCTAATTTATCGAAACTGAATTATTACAGAATATTAATATAAACAAATTAAGTGATAATTCAAATAATTTGAATTATTCCAATATTGAAGATATCAGGGCTAATTGTTTTTTAAAAAAGAATGAGCATTGGGTTACTATACTGCTTACTTAGTACTTTTAATCTTATCTTATTCATCGTCTCAGCTATCTCATTCGCAATTAAAGACATCTATACCCCATAACAAAAAATAATAAAGTTAAAAAGATTGGGCAACAAATCTTAATAAATTATCATTTTATTTGTAATACTACCCGATTTGGTTTGTAATGTGTAAAAATATATCCCCGCAGGTAGTCCATCTTTATTGAAATTTATGGAGTGCCTGCCTTCGTAAAAAAACTGATTGCTGATAATGATCGTTTCTCTTTCCCCAATAATATTGGAAACGAAAATAGTTACATAAGCAGCTTCTGACAAGTAAAATACGATCTTAGTGTTATCAGAAAAAGGATTTGGAATGTTTTGCAGCAACTCATCCGCTCCAATTTCCTCAGCTGTATCTGTAGCAGAGAGCAAGGGGGGATCTACCGGTTCCAAAGGGCAATCAGTTTCTATATATGACCTGAAAGATGACCCACTTTCAGCGTGAAATCCTGCTTTCAATTTAACAGAATTGCCAGCTCTGATAGTAACAGTTGAGTTTCCTTTAGCTGTAAAACTGGTGCCTGTTTGTGCATCTCTTCTTACTAATATGTCTCCAAATTCATAAGATTCCACAACATCATTAGCGATAGTGTAATCAGTTTCAGTGATCAGATATGACATAGAACGCGATTGGGTATCGTCGAGCACACGGGCATTGTCTGCGGTGTCTGCAGTTCCCATTGCATCTCCCCCATAATAAATATCAGGATTTGACCAGTATCTTAGCCTATTATAACATCCATCATTATATGACATAATTGTTCTCCAGCTTTCATCAGAATAGCAATAGCCATGTCCGTATTCATAAGGATAAGTACTTGAATCTGCTTCAATATTATGGCGGCAACCCATATTATGCCCCATTTCATGTCCAAATGAATAATAATAGGTCAGGCATGTAGAATAAGAAGAGACAATACAAAAAGCAGTTGAAGCAGTCGAATTAAGATATGCTATGCCACAAATACTTGTACTGTTTATTATTAAAACAACGATATCTGCAGAATATATATCTCTGATATCATGAATATCATCCATATAGCCATCATTAGTACCGCTTAATCTATATAAATTCGTTAAATTACTGGAACTTTCAGTATAATCCACTTCCAATGTTCTTACAAGCTTGACTCTTTGGTCAATATCGCTGTTGTCATACGAATCGTTAGTAAGAGATATTGCAAGTTCAATATCCTCCTGAATTGATTCATAGCCACCTCTATCCATTCTGGCTGAAGGAGTGTAAGCTACCATAACACGAATGAAACATTCCTGAGAGATATCGTGAATATCGTGCTGAGTTTCCTTATCATCATACCCATGGGGCAATTCATGAGTACAAGACGGGATTGGCATATAATTCTCAGGTAGTTGTACGGCTGCGTGCAGACCATTTTCCAAAGGGAATATCTCATATTTATCATCATCAATATATAAAATACCTCTGAATCTGTTACCGTTTTTTACAAATATAGCTTCGCCATTCTTATGATTAGTTATAAGGTATTTATACACTTTAGGATCATCCGTTTCTATTCTTGATATTGAAAAATCTTCTTTGGGGAATAGCGTTATAGTAGCTTTTTCGAGATTAGAAAACTCGTTATATTGCAGAATAGAAATTCTTTTTGGGTTCATTTTCTGCTCAATATTTCGTAATTTGCTTTGTACCTGTTCGGAAAAAACAGGATGATATTCGACAGGATAAAAAACATTATCCGCAGCAAAGAGAGTTAGATTTATGATAGAAAATAATATTATTAATATGTATTTCATGAGTATTCTCAATCTTATTAAATATATATAAACGCTTTAATCAAAAAATATTTAACATTACGCTCAATTATATAGAAATTTATGCTTATAAACAAAATTAAATTCAGAAACTTAAGGAACCACACCGATACGGAGCTGGAATTTGACAGTTCGCTTAATATCATTTATGGTCTGAACGGAGCTGGTAAAACCACTATATTGGAAAGTATCGCTATCAGTTCGCTATCTAAGAGCTTCATTGCTGTAACTGATATGTCTGTAATCAGCGAAGGTATGGACTATTATCAGGTAAAAACTGAAGCAATGACGGATCTGAATACTCCCTATAAAATTACTATCAATAATAAAAAAGGCAGCCGCAAACAGATCAATTCTACAGTCGGAGATAACTTGTATCCGAAAGATATTATCGGTGAGATGCCCGTTGTAATACTCTATCCTGACAATAAATCAATTACATTTGGAAGTCCCGGAGAAAGAAGAGATTTCATAGATAAATTACTCTCTCAGGCAAGCCGGCTTTACATGAAATCCCTAATGAAATATAGAAAGATACTAAAGCAGCGAAACAATTTGCTGACACAAGTAAAAACTGGCTACTTCAATGATTACGAACAACTAAATTCATGGACCGAAGAACTCTTACGAACAGCATCAGAACTAATTGTGAAAAGAAGAGATCTGGTGCAGGAATTCATACCAATGTTTGCAGAATACTACAATAGGGTAGCCGAAAACTCAGAACAAGTTGGCTTGAAATATGCTCCCGATACTCCTCAAAATTTTCCCGACGATAACACTTTGTCGAAAGAAGAGATTTTAACTATTCTGGAAGGAAGACAAAAGGAATTGAAAGAAGAAGAGTATCGCAGAGGTGTTACGCTGCTTGGTCCTCAGAAAGATGATATTGAAATCAAAGTGAACGGCGGAATAGCTAAAGATTACGCATCTCAGGGACAGCATAAATCATTACTGATAGCTCTGAAATTCGCAGAATTCAGATATTTGAAGGAAGCAACTAACGAAACACCTATTATTCTGTTAGATGATATCTTTTCTGAGTTAGACAATAACAGAAGCAGACAAGCACTCAATATGGTACTTGAAACTTCTGCTCAGGCATTCATTACCTCAACAGAAATTGACAAGATGAATACCGTGCTTCCTCAAAATACAAAATGTCGCAAATTCTTTGTTGATAAGGGACAAGTTTTCAGAATTAATGAGTAATACAATATGGATAATGGATTATCAGGAAAGCCCAAAGCTCTGAAAGATATTTTGATGAAAATTGCCAGAAATCAGGGATGGGAAGATAAGCTTCAGCAGGTAGATATTCCACCTGCATGGAAGGAGGCAGTGGACGATAAAATATACAAGATTACTAAAATACTGAATTTCAGTCACGGCACACTATATATACACACCGACTCACCTACATGGAGATATGAATTAAACCTGAGAGAACAAAGCATTAGAGAGGATTTGAATCGTAAGTTAGGCAAACAGATTGTCAATAAAATTATTTTCAAATAAATAGCTGATAAATTTAATTATTTCAGTAAATTTTCGTATATTTGTACAATGTGTTTTTAATAATTTTCTACAGCATAATAAATGGAAGATATGAAAGAAAAAAATGAAGATGGGACTCCATTAGATGGGACTCCATTAGATGTAGCGAGTTTGACTAACGGCGATTCAAAATACAGCGAGGATAGCATTAAAGTCCTCGAGGGATTAGAAGCAGTTCGGAAAAGACCTGCAATGTATATCGGCGATGTTGGCGATCGCGGCTTGCACCATTTGATCAACGAAGTCGTGGACAACTCTATTGATGAGGCATTAGTAGGGTACTGTGATAATATACATGTAATAATCGGTAAAGACGGCTCCGTTTCTATCGAAGATGACGGCCGCGGCATTCCGACCGGACCTCACCCGGTTAAGAAAATTTCTACTCTAGAAGTTGTAATGTGCACTTTGCACGCAGGCGGTAAATTCGATAAGGGGTCATATAAAGTCTCTGGTGGATTGCATGGTGTAGGTGTATCATGCGTTAATGCTCTATCTACATACATGCTTGTTACGGTCAAAAGAGAAGGCAAGATATACCAACAAGAATACGAACGCGGCAAACCAAAAGCAGGGATAAAAGTAATAGGAGATACCAAAGAATCAGGTACTACTATGAAGTTTATTCCTGACGATACTATTTTTATTACAACAGAATTTCGCTTTCGCAGAATAGCCGACCGGCTTAGAGAGCTTTCATTCCTGAATCCAGAAGTTACAATTACTTTATTTGACGAACGCGATGGCAGAAAAGAAAAGTTCCATGCAGAAGGCGGCATCATCGACTTTGTAAAATATATTGATGAGAACCAGACTACACTTATCAAACCAATATTTCTTGAAGGAAAAGCCAACGGTAATAACGAAGAAACAAGTATTAAGATATGCTTCCAGTATAATGCTGGCTATAGCGAAAACCTACTTTCTTACGTTAATAATATCAATACTATGGAAGGCGGCACTCACGTAACTGGCTTCCGTTCTGCTTTGACAAGGACTCTGAACTCTTACGCTACCAACAATAATCTGACAAAATTACAGCTTGTAGGAGATGATTTTCGCGAAGGACTAACATGCGTTATCTCTACTATGGTGCCAGAACCTCAGTTCGAAGGTCAGACCAAAACAAAACTTGGTAATGGAGAGGTAGAGGGTATAGTAAGAACTATAGTTAACGAAAAGCTTGGTATGTTCTTAGATGAAAATCCACCGATAGCAAAAAAGATAATCGAAAAAGCTAACGTTGCAGCTGATGCAAGAATCGCATCGAGAAAATCCCGCGATATGATACGTCGCAAAAATGCTCTCGACTCTGCGGCTCTTCCTGGCAAGCTCTCTGATTGCTCAATGAGAACTCCCGAGGATTGCGAAATATATATCGTTGAGGGTGATTCTGCCGGCGGTTCTGCCAAGCAGGGCAGGGACAGACGTTTCCAGGCAATACTGCCGCTAAAAGGCAAAATACTGAACGTAGAGAAAGCCCGCAAGCACAAAATACTTGATAATGACGAAATTCGTATGATATTTCAAGCGATAGGCGTTGGTTTCGACGAAGAATTCGATTCATCTAAATCACGTTATGGTAAGATAATTCTGATGGCTGATGCCGACGTTGATGGTTCGCATATACGCACCCTGCTACTTACATTTTTCTTCAAACACATGGAACAACTAATACACGACGGGAAGCTCTTCATAGCTCAACCACCTTTGTATAAGATCAAAAAAGGCAAGCAGGAGTATTACGCTTTTAACGATAAAGAGCGCGATGAAATTATTCAACGCATTCGCAAAGAAACTAACGGCAAAACAAGTTTAGATAATTCTACTGAAGAAGAGATATTAGAAAAAGCTGCCAAATCAGGTATAAGTTTATCGCGTTTCAAAGGTCTTGGTGAAATGAATCCTAATCAACTCTGGGATACTACAATGAATCCGGAAACCCGCACATTGCTCCAGGTTAGAATTGACGAAGCCACAGAAGCCGCTAAGATTTTTCAAACTCTAATGGGCGACAAAGTAGAGCCTAGACGCGCATTTATTGAAGAAAATGCCGTTTATGTGAAGAATTTAGATGTCTGATATTTGCTCTACATAAAAACACTAACAAAGAACCCGGGTGAATATCCCGGGTTTTTTCTTTGGTTGGGATATTTACTTACTCATCCTTCTTTCTAATCCAATACATTTAAGATCATTGCAAAAGTCCAAAAACTGATCCCTCCCCGACCCATCCCTTATAGAGACTGTGTGATGTGGTATAAATATTGTGAAAAATTGCAATAAAAACGATCCCACCCCGACCCTCCCTTACTACGCAAGGGAGGGAGTAAGCACGGAAAATCCCCCTTAATTTTAAGGGGGAATACAAGGGGAATCAATTCTTGAGTTTTCAGGGGCTATCACACAGTCCCTTACAAGCAATGGAGGGAGTAAGCTGTTGAAATATAATATTTTAACCTCCCCCTCTTTTAAGAGTTGGGCTGAAGGTGCATTTCCATTAAATATATTCTATTTAGTTCTTATTAAACAAATAACAAATTAATGCAAGCTCTTTAGCTTTTGAAAAAAGTATTAATATTATACTTCCTTGTTTTTGGTTGACTTTTTTTTGATAATGCAATTAGATAATTTGCTGTGATTTCTACTAATTCATTGTATGAACCGTTTGGCATATCATTATGCTTTATCTCTGGTGGAGTATGAAAATCAATAGCATAAAGATCATCTTCAATGAAGCCAAAATCAATAGCTACAAAGTTCAAACCTGAAGCGTTGGCATATTTAACAGCTGCCTTCGAGATCTTTTGAACTATGTTTTTGCTCAATTCTTCTGCCGGTTGTACGTATCTTTTATGCTTTGGTAGCTCAGGGTCGTACTCCAATATAACATTATGTTTCGCTGATATAATGAATGTTCTGTAATATTTTTCAAATTCAATATATTCCTGAAATATTGTTGGCTTATTGCCAGAAATATCATAAGCAGCAAAGAATTCATTTTTGTTATATACCGTCATTTCCGAATATGATAGATCGAATTTATTGGGTTTAATAATTCCAGGGAAACCCACATAATTAAAAATTCTTTCCCAATCCAAAGGGTATTCCAGATTGGTTAATGTGGAGGGAGAAGTATTTGGTGGTAATTCTTTACTTGGCAATATGGCGGTTTTAGGCATTTTTATCTTTATTCTATTGCATAATGCTACGTTGAAAAACTGTTCGAATGGACTAATAATGAATGGATTATTCACTACATCTACTCCATTCATTACGGCAAGTTTTAAATATGATGCGTATAATGGTACTTCGTGCGAAACTAAATCAAAAATAACTCTGTAATCATTAGAATCGTTAGTTAGCAAGGCTCCAGTGTTTATTTTCTCTGCTATTACTTTATCATTCCCGAGATTATTGATACGGGTAATAAGAGCTTCAGGAAACATGTGTTCCGTTCCAAATAATAAACCAATCTTCTGCATTTTGTTACCTCTGAATATTTCTAATTTTTGTAATTCACATTAATAGCATAAATACGTAAAAATTTTAGACTAAAAAAATATTTTTGTAATGATTATTATTCAGAGCATTCAATTTAACATTTAATTTTAGTTTAACTAAACTTTCTTGAAAATTTTTGTGGATCAATGTAAAAAGAGATAGCAGTATAGGTCCAACACATATTTCAAACCAAAACTCCTGTGAGAAATCCAATGTTCAAAAGGCAGATTCTAAGCCAAGCTCTACTTCAATAAAATGAATGTGTGCCAGGGATAGTCCACAGCAAAGCATGAAGCTGACAAACAAATTGAACAGTTATCTAAGTTCGAAACAGAGCTGGGGAGTGATCAATTATGGGATTTGGCAACGATTTCGATTGATCTCCTTGCAGCATAAATTAAATTGCTACCTGATAAGTAATAATTGCCGGAAATACTTCCTTTTGCCGGCAGTGATCCTGATGAAATAATGCCCCGATGCCCAATTAGCGAGAGATACACGCAATACCTCCCTTCTTTCAGTAATAGTTGAATATACTGGCTTTCCGTAAATATTATAAATATTTACAATAGCAGAATTATTCTTCAAAGGATCAGGAATATATAAATCAAAACTCTCTTCATCCCTAATAAAGTACCGAAGCAGATCGTTCTGCTCGTTAGTTTGGCTTATACTTGAAAGCAGGGGACAATCATCATATTCTTTGATATTTATATTACTGATATACCAGCCGTCATACTGGGCTGATTGGTCGCTTATCAACACAAAACGCAGATTAATCGTTTCCCCTAAATGATCCGAAAAGTCATATTTCTGAGTAACCCATCCCGTAAAATTTCCATGGAAGCCATAAAGAGTTGTGTCCTGCCTGCCGCTCTCCCTGCCGCTGCCCTGCACCATACGTGATGTACGTATTGCATCCCAGCTTTCCCCTGCATTCGTAGATATTTGTACTACAGCAAAATCATCATTTGGCTCAATATTCCACTGTGAAGTAAACTCTAAGACTGTAGGATTTGAGACCTGTAAAGGCTCACGAAGCTCCAAAATATTAAAAGATGAATCAATATAATATGCTTGCGGGCTATCGCTAAGCACCAAACGATTAAGCTCATCATAATATTCAAGCCCCCAATCACCCATATACCAAAGCTTTTTGGGGTCTGGTTGATCTATAAAGTCAAAAAGCGCCGTCTCCTCGTAGCACATCATTTTTACATCAAATGTATCGCGTCTGGAGATTCCATCGTGAATGATATTGACTTCAAACGGAAAGTAAGTGCCATTAGCAATAAGATCATGGGGTTTATTGATCGATATATCGAAAAATAATTCTTTTTCCCGCCATGTCCCATCAGCATTCAAGTCTAATATTTCAGTATCAATACTGAACAGAGTATCTAAAGATCTTATATATAATTCTACAATACCTGCATTCAAGCCAATATCCCTGACCCTCAGTGCCAAATGGCTTTCTTCTTCATCTATATAATCAAAGTACATCTCGTAAGGACGAATATTCAAATCCGCTGACCAGCATATCTGAAAATTCATGTCAAAGCATTCTTTGGATATTTCAATTATTCTTTCGGGAGTTGCATAGAATCTGTCTGTGTATTTTCCTAATTCGGGAGTTATAGCCAAAGTGCTGTTTTTTGTGCTGTCGCTAATATATAACCAGTCGTCGGAAGTTCCTCTGGCTCCATACCTTACAGTTTGCAAAGAAGTGCCGAATGAGAATAAATTCTTACGGGATATTTCCCTTGCTAACGCTCTGAACAGCAACGAATCGGGAGTCTCCGTTTCAAGTGCATGATAAGGATATATCAGATAATTCCCAAAACTATGATAATTCAAAGCTATACGAAAATCGTGTTCGGTTACGAAATTCCTTACTGCCTTTAATTCTGGCTCAGAAAAAGGATGTGTGCCGCGATAAGTTTCGCTTCGGGGCATAACGGACGAACCATTATTTGGAGCATTCCACATATCGTAAGGACCGAAATTCCTATTCAGGTCAATTCCAAAAGTAGAATCATTAATTACTCTTCTGTTTTTTCGCCACAAACCACCCCCCTCGGGATAGCGATCATAATTAAAATACCAGCCATCGGGATTGACAGCAGGGATAACCCAGATAGCCCTTTCGTTTAAAATATATTGTGCCTCGAAATTGCCAGTTTCTGCAAGTTCCATTAATTGTCTTAGATAATATATAATAACATTTGTGCCGAGAGGCTCACGGGCGTGCAGTAAGGCTGTCAGCAATACTTCTGGTTTATTTTTATTCCCAAAGCAATAAGCCATGATTGCCCTGTTTTCATGAGATCTGCCTATAATAAGACTATCCTGAAAATACTTGGGATATGTTGCTATTATATTATCAAAATTATCAGCTATCTCAGGAAGAGTAAAGAAACCACCAACACTGCCAAGTATATTTGCGTCGTCATTCAGCAGTTTATTGGTATTCTTTTTTGCCTCTGAGCTATAATGCTCTTCTAAATTATCAATTATGACTTCATATTTAATATCACTTTCTTTTAATAACATAATATCATAAGAACTAACTATTAAGACAATATACGAATCATTTTGAATAAGGGCATCTTCTATATTAAGTCCAGATTTCTGCAAATCGGCAATACCTGATCTGCTGTCAAAATAAACACGAACAGATGAATATTTTACATCATCAGATGCTCCTGCAATATCAAATTTGAGCAATAGAATAATGAATAAAAAAGCAATTATTAATATATTTTTCATGATCTTTGATTTCATAATTAACCTCTTGGATGAAACGATTTATGTACTTCAATAATGTAATCTTTGTCGAGATGTGTGTATATTTGAGTAGTCGAAATATCAGCATGCCCCAGCATTTCCTGCACTGCTCTAAGGTCAGCGCCCCCCTCTAAAAGATGAGTCGCAAATGAATGCCGGAAGGTATGAGGATGCACACTTTTTTCAATATTTGCCATACGGGTGGATTTATCCACCATCTTCCAAATATACATTCTGGAAAGCCCGTTGCCTCTTTGATTCAGGAAAAGCACATCACCAGTCTTTGCTGTTTTCACGAATTTTGGTCGGGCTTTTTGAGTATATTCATTGATCCAATATAATGCGGATTCGCCAATGGGCACTATCCTTTCTTTGGATCCTTTGCCAAATACTCTGATCAATTCAGCTTCAGTTAGTATATCCCGGCTTTTCAGACCTATCAACTCTGAAACTCTCAAACCGCAGGCGTATAGCGTTTCTAAGATGGCTCTGTCGCGGAGCCCAGCGGCTTTTGATGTATCCGGCTGCTCAATAATGGAGCTGATCTCTTCTATACTAAGTGTGTCTGGTATTTTTCTTCTGGATTTGGGCATATCCACTTTTTCA
>CAYQTZ010000029.1:0-14617 GCA_964420565.1 uncultured Hyphomicrobiales bacterium | reverse complement strand
TAAAAACCTTATTTAAAAAAAACGCTTCTTTTGCAATTTAATTAACAATATATAATTTAAAAAGTTACTTTTTTGCAAAATATCATGCGATATGTTGCTTTTTCAATGGTACTTTCAAAGTTATAGTAGTTCCATAATTGACGACGCTATTTATAAAAACTTCTCCGCCTATGAATTTGGCCCGTTCTTTAATACCAACTAATCCGAGAGATTTATTATTAATCAAGCTTTCCTGCTTCATGCCAATGCCATTATCACTTACAGTAAGGTTCAATACATGATCTTCGATGAATAATGATATATCAATGCGAGAAGGATTGGCATGGCGGGCAGCATTCGTCATTGCTTCCTGAAAAATTCTGAATATAATGGTAGATGTATGTTCGTCTATATCTATATCTATCGGTTGTATTGATAATCTGCATCTTATAGCTGTTCTTTTTTGGAATTCAGATGTCTTCCACTCAATAGCTGCAATTATTCCGAAATGGTCCAGAATTGACGGTCTTAACTCTGTAGAAATATATCTTACTTTCTTGATTATCTGATCAATCTGTTTAGACATTTCCCCTATTCTCTCGTGCAAAGTATCTTCTTTGATGAACTTTTTATTCAGTACCCATGCCAGATCGAGTTTTAGAACAGTCAAGGCATGACCGAGATCATCATGAATTTCGTGAGCCAGCTCTTTTTTTTCTGATTCCCTCACAGATTCAAAATGCTCAGTAAGTGCCCTTAGCACACTGCGTGATTCTTTTAATTCAAGCTCGGCAATTTTGCGTTGGGTAATATCATAAATTGTGCCGTCAATATAATTTAACAAGCCATTTTCATCTGTTGTGTTATGAAGATGCTCCTGTAACCAGAGTTCATTCCCATTTCTATGCTTAATTCTATATTCGATATTATATTCATTCCCGGGCATGGATTTGACTTTTCTTCTGTAATCTAAGTAAATATCCCTGTCTTCGCTGTGTATTAGAGATGTCCAATCCACTGTTCCATCAGCAAGTTCATTCTGAGAATAGCCAATAATATGATAAACTGAACCAATATAAAAAACTGGCTCCATATTTAGATCAAGACGATAAGCAATACCTTTGAAACTATGCAGGTAGTTTCTATAGGATACTTCCTCTTTTTGCTTTTTTCTTTCCTGTATAGTTTTGTCTATATCAATCATCGCAACCGAAACGTGGTTATCATCAAGCTTCACGAGATGGTGTTCCTGCCATTTTATGGGGTAACCTTCGTCAGTTTTTAACAGCACTTCATAGCTTTCTGGCTCACCTGTTTTTAGTACACGGTTTAGCATTCTGAATTTTTCCGAATATTTTCTGACAGGAACAAAAGTATCCATATTTTTGTTCATAAACTTTTTTCCTATCATGGATTCGACTTTTCTTAAATAATCATTTATTTGCACTATCGTATATGTATTGGTTATATTATTCTTTTTCATTACTGATACACCAAAATCAAGAGTATTGTATATTTTTTGGAAATTTTCGGAAGTCTTTGGAATTTCCGGTTTGATCAATTCAATTTTCTCAAATTGGACAACTCTGAATTTAGATCCACTTTCTGAGAATGCTATGTTCTTAATTATATATTTTTCAGTTATACCGTTTTTATTTAATTCTGATTCAATTTCGGTATTATGATCAAATTTTTGAGATGAAATAAAGGCATCTTTTTCTTTATGTTCTGCAGATACCAAGTGAAGTAATTGTGTAGGATTTTCACAGTTATTGGACTTGATGATTTCTTTAATATGATCACTTATATACATCATTCCTTCGCTTTCAGATTCCAACATACAAAATTTATCAGAGGATGCAAGATATGCCCCCAGCACATCTGGGTTAACGTGATCATTTTTTTCATCTATTAAATTACTATATATCAAATCACCGGAAATTCCACTAAAACTATTAGATATTCTTTTAGTTCTAAATCTATATTTACTTTGCTTTTTATTCAAAGTTAAAGCGAACTCACCTGGATACATTGATATTGGATCATTTGTTTTTAAGCCGGAAATATTAGTGAAGTGATCATCACAAACAATAATATGCCCTGTGTCATCAACAAAGCAATAAGACATCTGAAAAACAGCAGGCACAGATTCAAGGATATTCAGTTTCTTTTCTAAAAGATATTCCTGTTCGATAATGTCTGAAATATCGCATGAGATATCCATATATTCATTCTTAACGCCCTGTTCGTTAATAAGTGGAATACGCGAGAAAGCAACCCATTTTTGCTTATTACCTTTAGATAATCTCAAAGATTTGGTTCTATTAGCAAAATTTTCATTCTCGAAAAAGTGATTACCGGCATCTTTTTTCATGATCTTATTAATTGAAGACCCAGCGATTTCATTGCTTGTATATCCATATAATTTTTCAGCGGCATTATTCCAGAATAGAATTTTATTCTCTTTATCAAAAAGTATCATAGCATCATCGGTGTTTTTCACAAAAGATTCCAAAGACCTTCGGAATGGTTTATTACTTTCCACTTCGGAAACAAAGCTAATTATCATGATCACTTCTACGGTTTCGAGATAATCATCAATAACAGGGATAGCGGTCAGATTCCATTTAATACCTTCGTGAATGTCCTTTTTAGGTTTTTCCCATATTACTCCTTTTTGCATTGTTTGGCTTCTAAAAGCTTTTTGGAAGAATTGCTCTACTATTTTATAATTAAAATTAGTAAAAGTATCATAAAAGAATCTTCCCTTAGCTTTTGGGTTACGAATTAACGCAGGTTTATTTAAATATTTAATCCTCATTTCGTGATCGAGGAAAAATACCATCTCGCTAATCTCCTCCGATATACCTTCGGTGTACTGTTTGTAGCGTTCGTAAGAGTTTTGGTATTGCCTGCGTCTTCGAAGTTCATTGGTCAAATCCAAATATCTTTTAACAGAAAAAAAGATCAGCCCAAATGATAGAGCAATTATTCCAATAAAGAAATTTTTTAGAAAGAACGAACCTGAAGCAGCGATCCACGAGATAAAGATATCAAAGCCATTAATAAAAGCAGATAATAGAAATACCGATACAAAAAGTATTGATAGACCTACTAATTCAGACTTAATGGCATTTTCTAATATTGAATTTTCTTTTAAATCATCCATTTTTATTATAATTATATTATTATAAACAACTTTTTCTATTAATTTAAAGATAAAAAGTATTCAAAAAAAATTTTGTATAAAAAAAAATTTATCAAATAGTTTAATTTTCTGTTCATTTTTATTATATTAAGTAACTTAAATTGTAGAAAAAGTTAATTTCAGTATATTTTTATAAGAAAAACAGCAAAAAAAGAATATGTCCCTTATCAATAATTTATTGGAAACACAAGAGTTCGCTACTCTTCCACCCGTAGCAGCACGAGTTCTCAAGCTGCTTGAGAACGATAATGTTGATATGAGGGATATTTCAAGAGTCATAGAAGCCGATGCTCCCTTAACCTTAAAATTACTACGTGTAGCAAATTCTCCATTATATGCTACCCGAACAGAAGTGAATTCTATTCAGCAGGCAATAATTACTCTTGGATTAAATCGGCTAACAAATATTGTGCTTGGAGTTTCCATATTCTCCAGGTTCCTGATCAGCTCCCAAAAGGATGCCGCAGAAATGATGGAGAAATTCTGGTGGCATTCCTCCTGCACAGGCATTGTAGCGAAATCTCTTTCATCAAAGATAAATCATTATTTCAAAGAAACAGAGTTTATAGGCGGCTTGCTGCACGATATCGGTAAACTTGCTATGCTGCAATTCGATTCCACAAGATACAAACAATGTCAGGAAATTGTAACTGAGCGACTCGTGCTCGACGAAATAGCCGAGAAAGAAGTTTTCGGTGTTACCCATATTGACGTGGGTAATGAAATTGCAAAACTCTGGAAGCTCCCCGAAGAGCTAACCACTGTAATAGTTAACCATGATCATCCAACCCAAGCAGGACAACATAAAGAATTAGTTGCCGTGGTACGTTTCGCAGATATTCTATGCGAGATATGGGGTGCCAGCGTTAATGAAGGATTGTTTACCGTTGACTTCGAGAGCGAAGAATCATGGCAAGTGCTTTGCAAATCTTATCCTGAGCTGAAAGAGCTTGACGTAGAGGTCTTTACATTTGAATTGGAAGAGGATTTCAAAAAATCTGCTGATTTTTTAAATCTGATCGTTTCAGACTCTTAGTTCATTTTTTAAATATTCATATATTTTACTTGAAGAACCAAGCCTTGAGTTTATATATTCATTCGCCGAAGCAGCCATTACGCCATAATGATTTTTATCTTCAACCATAGCTTCTAACCAGCAATAGAGATCTTCTGAATGTTTAATTACTGTTAATGCGTTCAATTCCCGCAAATTAATAGCATCTGGTGAATTTTCCATAGCGATTCCTGTGGCTAATGGTATTCCGTAGCCAGCCGGCTCAGTTACGCTATGCACTCCTGCACCGAAAGCACCACCAATATATGCAGCATCTGCGTAAGTATATAGCATCAGCAATTTGCCGATGGAATCCACTAAGATATGACTTGATCTGTTTTCATTTATAAATGAGCTATCTTCTATATGCTTTTCAATATCACTGAGCAAAACAAAATCCAAGCCTGAGCTTATAACATCGGCAATATGCTGCTTAGTTGGTTCATGCGGAACTACGATCATCTTTATCTTTTTTGTATGCTTAGAATTCCATTTCTTTACAGCATTAAAAGCAATTTTTTCATCCGGTTGCCAACAGCTACCCAGAACAATTACGAAATCATCATTAGAAAAGAAATCCTTCGGTATGGTCTTCAATTCAGATGCTTCGGCTACCTTATCGGCTATTCTGTCGAAACGTGTATCTGAAAGTGTAATTACTTCTGGTTTGACATCAAAATTTTTAAAAAAAACTGTTTGTTTTTCATCAACAGTGAATATTTTCTCGAAGAAGTTATAGTTCCTTCTTGTGAAATCTTTCAATAAGGGCACTGTAGTTAGCATTGTGCTGGCTGGCTTAGTGGCATCAATCAGGAATGTCTTAATACTAAGCTTATTTAATTCTTGCAGGAAGTTTCGCCATATCTCATATCTCACAAAAACTGCAATATCTGGCTTCACCACGCTCAGGAAATGCTGCACGTCTTTCAGTCTATCGAATGGCAGATATAGTACTGCATCAGCAAACTCATAATTCTTCTGGTTTTCAAAACCGGAAGGAGAAAAGAAAGAAACAATTACCTTTACCTCTTTGTAATTCTTCTTAAAAAGCTCAATTATTGGCTTTGCCTGCTCAAATTCCCCCATCGAAGAGGCATGGAACCATATTCTCTTAGCATTATCATCTTTACTATTAATGCTTTCCAACTTAGATAATGCATTTTTCCATCCGTCCTCTCGCAACCGGAGCTTAGGATTGAAAATGCCCATCACTTTAATTACAAGTCGGGCTGTTGGAATGAATAAAATGTTATATAGCATATATAAAATGTAAGTCATCCGACGAGAAATAGCCATCGGATGACTTTTTTGTAATTTATTTGGCTTTGAATTCAGGTCTGCGTTTCTCGAGAAATGCCTGTGTGCCTTCTTTAAAATCTTCTGTGCCGCAGGTCTTACCGAAAATACGTGATTCATAAGCAAGCCCATCTGACGGAGAAAGCCGCTCAGAAGCATCAATACAATCTATTGCGGCAGAAACAGCAAGAGGTCCTTTAGTAAGTATCTGTTTAATGAATTCCTCAGTTTTATCAAGTAATTCTTCGTGTTTGAAAACAGCGTTTACCAAGCCGATACGCAGAGCTTCATTTGCGTCAACCATATTGCCCGTCAGTATCAGCTCCATTGCCTTAGCTTTGCCTACAATTGCAGGCAATCTTTGTGTGCCGCCGTAACCTGGAATAATACCAAGATTTACTTCTGGCTGTCCCATCTTTGCGTTTTCTGATGCAAAGCGCATCTGGCAAGCCATAGTCAGTTCGCATCCTCCGCCAAGAGCAAATCCATTGATAGCAGCAATAGTCGGAATTCTAAGCTCAGCAAGGCGCCGCATAACGTAAGAACCATATTCGGAAAATATTTTTCCAGAACGTTGATCAGATTCATGCTCTTTAATATCAGCACCAGCGGCAAATGCTTTATCGCCGGTTCCTGTAAGTATCAAAGCAAAGACGTCTCTGTCTTCCTCGATTATTCGGAATGCTAAGTCTAAATCGTCAAACATTTGTTTGTTCAGTGCGTTGAGCTTATCGGGTCGGTTCAAGGTAATTATTACATAATTATCTTTCTTTTCGTAAATGATAGTTGAAAATTCCATATCGTCTCCTTTATTGATAATGACAAAAAGAGCAATTACTGCTTTTCCAAATATATAAAATTTAACAAAGAATATCTTGATAATCATAACAAAAGTGTGCAATTTTGTTTGAGATTATTTTTCTGCTAATGAAAATGTTGAAATAATTATTATGATAAATATAAGCTTCATTAATAAATACTTTGAGTCAAAGAGATCACTCTTTTTTATCTTAGTACTATTATATATCTGCTCATCACAGTATGCTCAGGGATATACTTTCAAAGTAACAGAGGAAATCACTCTCGACTCTGGCGTAATCTACAAAAAAATTCTAATGGGCAGTAACTGGAGGAAGCACAGTGTCCACGTAATCGAAGCAAATATATCGAGAAATGATGTCGGTATAAAAGTGCTGAAAGCGGAAGACCATATATCTGGAATAGATAAACTTCACAATATGATAGCACACCACGATTCTTTATCGAAAGACGATGTACTCGCCGCAGTAAATGCTAATTTCTGGGCTGCTTATAATAATCATCCCATAAGCCCAACAGTCAAGAATGGAGAAGTGATTAAATATACGAACTACAAATCATGGAGCAGCTGTTTTTTTGCTGAGGACGACCGACTATATATTGATTACATTGAAATGCAAGGGGAAATAATTCACAACGGCTGGCAGAAATCGAAGATCAATGATGTAAATAACAGAAGAGATTCTGTAGGGATAGTTCTATATAATAAATATGCAGGTACGGCTATCCCTTATATACATCCCAAAAAAATAGAGAAATTGTTTCATTTAGCACTCGCTGATACTACTTTTCGGGATGTAACAGATATGGCTTTCGATACTACCGAGTTCCTCCAGTCTATCGAATCAGAAGAAAAAGCCAATGCTTTAGAATCATATTTACACAAAATACAGCTCGATTATTTGGGGCAGCCACTAATCAATAAAGAAATCTCATGCGTTGTTACCAAATCGGATACTGGCGTTTTCATTATGCCAAAATGGGGATGTATAATATCTTTTGGAAAGGATATCCCCTACGATCATATTCCTTTAGTTGGCGATACTATATCGTTAAAATTCAGCACTTCTGTGCATGACTCAATCCTTTTTAGAAATGCTGTAAGCGGCACCCCCCGACTTGTAACCAACGGCATAGCAAAGCATAAAGCTTACGAAGAAGGTTCAAAAAGCAGGAGATTCATTCGCTACCATTTACCCAGAACAGCTATAGGTACAAATAAAGATAAAACTAAAATTATATTAGTAGCAGTAGAAAGCTCCAGTAAAAAGAATAGACGCCTGGGAGCTAACTTAACTGAACTGGCAATAATTATGAAAAAGTTAGGATGCCACGATGCAATGAACTTAGATGGTGGCGGCTCCTCACAGATGGTAATTAATGGGAAGAATCTTCTGAGCTGTTATAATCCTTCAGCTGGCAGAAAGATATCCACAGGTATAGGGATCATAAAAGTTAAACCATTAAAAAATCTATTCAAAGGAAAAGTAAAGTCCAAAGTCAGAATTAAGACCAAAATTAATATAAAAGATATTTCGCCCTGATATTTAGAAACTCTTCCAATCCATCGTTTGCTAAAGATAGTACATAAAAATCGCTTTTCCCGGTAATTAATGCATCGAGAAGTTTTGCTTTTCCTGACGCCTTAGTAAACATCGCCTCTGCTTTGTCTGATATCCACTTTCTACTGAATATTTCAGGGTTGGTTTTCTTAATAGCTAACATTATTTTAAACCCTGACGTGTAAGGTCTGAAAGAGTTATCTAAAGGAAATTTGAGGAGGAAACCACTTAGATTCGAGCCGGAACCTTTGCCATAAAACGGCTTATACTCTATAGAATACAAATGCACCCCAGCAAATTTCAAGTCAGGAATATTTTTGCTTATTGCCTCAACATCGAAATTCTGGTTGCCTACGTACTGGAAGGGCAAAGTAGTCCCAATGCCAATACTAACTGTACCAAGCTCACCAAACACACCAAGCATAGCCGCTCCCCGTAGTGCATCTACAGTTGGGATATGTGGTGAGGTAGGAAACCACATCAGACCTGTGTCGCTCCAAGTCATCCATCTTTGCCAATCAATCATTTTCACAACTCTCAGTTCGCATTTGCGCGGGTTGCCATCTTTGCCGGAAGGCAGCCACCCTTCGCCATTGATCATCATCGAAAGCTCACCAATAGTGCATCCATGCACGTAAGAAACGGGGATAATACCAATAAAAGATTCAATACCCTTTTCCACAGTTCCGCCGTCAACTATAAGCCCGCCAATAGGATTCGGACGGTCGAGAATAATAACAGGAATATCATATTCGGCACAGGCATCCATCATATTATAAACCGTGCTGATATATGTATATGAGCGAACACCAATATCCTGAATATCAACAACGACAACTTCGCATGAATTGAGCTGCCATTTGAGTGGTCTGCGGTTCGATCCATAAAGAGAATAGACAGGCTTACCAAATAAAGATATATTACCTACGGCTTCGCCAGCAGGAGTTGTAGTAAAGAAGCCATGCTCCGGTGTAAAAATTGAAACTAACTGGAACTTATCACTACGTGCAAAAAGCTCTGCTGTCAGATCGCTTGTATTAGTCCTGCCTGAATGATTAGTAAGCAAAGCAACCTTTTTACCAGCAATATCTGTGTATTGTTTTTGGATCAAAACATCTACTCCAAGCATTATTTTATACAGATCATCCTGTGCTGTAAGCGTTGCAAAAGTAAAGCAAAAAAGCAAAACGAAAAAAATCTTCCTATTCATATCATTCTTCAAAAAGTTAACAATGCTGCAACTGTAAGTTAATAATTTTTTTTCAATTAGGCTTGATTTTTTAGATAATTCCTTATACTAATAAAGACCATTGAAAAACCAAAGACAAAAAGCTACGAGATATACAACCAGTATAAGATTAAAAATACTTTGTTACTGTGTTTTTTCAAGATAATATTTCAAGCTTATATTCTTTATTTGTTTATTTTCATTTTTCGTTTTAAAAGTTGTGCATTAATGGCTACTATAATAGTGCTCAGACTCATTAATACTGCCCCTAATGCCGGATTGATCAATATCCCTGCACTATATAGCGCCCCCGCAGCCAATGGAATTGCAATCACGTTATAACCTGTTGCCCATACAAAGTTCTGTATCATTTTTTTGTACGTTTCTTTTCCAAAAATCACCAAAGATGAAATGTCTTTCGGGTTACTGTTTACTAATATTATATCAGCTGATTCAGCTGCTACATCAGTTCCTGATCCTACAGCAATGCCAACATCTGCGGTTGCCAATGCAGGTGCATCGTTGATACCATCGCCTGTCATAGCTACAAATTCTCCGTTTTTCTGAAACTCTTTTATTTTTTCAAGTTTCTGGTCGGGCAGAATTCCTGCATAATATCCGTCAAGCCCCAACTCCTCGCTTACGCTTTTAGCTACTTTTTCATTATCGCCTGTCATCATATATACTTTCATGCCGTTGTTTTTTAGTGTTTTTACAGCTTCATAGGATTCAGGTCTGATTTCGTCTGCCATGGCTATAAAACCAGCTAATTCATCATTGATCATCACGAAAACAACCGTTTCCTGATCATTTTTATTAGCATTATCGGGGATTTCTATGTTTTTTTCTTTCACATATCCGGGACTTACAACTTTAACTTTTTTATTTTCAACATCTGCTTCAATACCTTTTCCTGTTATTGCATTGAAATTTTCTGCCTCCGGAACTTCGATTTCTTCTTGTTTAATTTTATCAATGATACCAACAGCCAGTGGGTGTTCTGATTTTGTTTCTAATGCCCCGGCAAGTCGAAGTATTTCTTTGTCATTATAATTGCTGTTCAATGCTCCAAACCGAGTAACTCCAAAATCTCCTTTGGTAAGAGTGCCAGTCTTGTCAAAAACCATTATGCTAATCTTTCGGGAATTTTCAAAGGCTGTTCGGTTCCTGATCAATAAACCGTTTTGTGCGGAAATGGATGTTGAAATCGCAACCACAAGTGGTACTGCCAACCCCAATGCATGTGGGCATGTGATAACCATTACGCTGGCCATGCGTTCCAAAGCAAATACGAAAGGCTTATCTATTATTAACCAGGTCGTAAGTGTTCCAAACCCAACTGTGAGTGCAACAATGGTTAACCAAAAAGCAATTCTGTCAGCCAGGTGCTGAGTTTTCGATTTTTTATTCTGTGCTTCACGCACCATATTGATAACCTTGCTTAGATAGGCATCTTCACCAATCTGTTGCACTAGTACTTTTAGCGAACTGTTACCATTAATAGTTCCACCAATGACTTTTTCATCTTCACCTTTTTTCACTGGTTTTGATTCCCCGGTTACCATTGATTCGTTAACAGAACTATTGCCCTCAGTAATAATGCCATCTACCGGAATTTTTTCTCCAGGGCGTACCAATACAATATCATCTTTTTTTAATTCCTCTACTTTAACATCTTTTGTGTCTCCATTATCTACCAAATGAGCTTCGGCAGGCATCAATTCGACAAGTTTTTGAAGAGAACGGGAAGCACCCATTACCGACTTCATTTCTATCCAGTGCCCTAAAAGCATAACATCAATTAAGGTTGCTAATTCCCAGAAGAATTTTTTACCTTCCAATCCAAATGTTGTGGCAGAACTATATCCAAAAGCAACTGTTATAGCCACGGCTATGAGGGTCATCATGCCCGGTTGTTTCTTTTTCAATTCATCTACCAAACCGTTAAGGAATGGCCATCCACCATAGAAATATACAAATGCCGACAATGCAAAAAGCACATAACCTGAATAGCTGAACGTTAAACTATAACCCAGCAAGCTCTGAATCATGGGCGAAAGAATAAGGATTGGAAGGGTTGCTACCAGTGAAATCCAAAAACGCTTTTTAAAATCCTTGATCATCATGGCATGGTGATCGGAATGGTCATGTGATCCATGATCATCTTCATGGCGCTCGTTACTCTTTTCCCTATGGTTTTCTTCCGATTGATTTTGTGTTGAATGATTTTTCATAACATTTAATTAATTATTATACAAATCAGTTATATTCTCTTGTCCTATATATGATAAGAAATTATTTCCTTTTTAGTTCGGCTATATGACTGCCATGCCAGGGATGGCTGCTTTGATCATTGCTTAGATAATCTAAAAATGTTTTGGGACACCTCTTTTTTTTGGACTTTTGCAATGGTCATATATTTCTCCATATATTAAAAAAGTATTGATAATCCACCACCTATACCAAAGCGACTATCATAATTGGCAATAATGGCGAAATTTTTGGTAAGAAGGAATTCTATTCCTGCATTCCATGTTATTTCATCTTTATAGTTTAAAGGCTCTCCTGTTTCTTCATTGTGAAGGTCGTTCACCCAACCAAAATCTGCCTGGTATTCAAACTCTCCAAATAAAATAGTTCGTGAAAAAATCATGAGTTCCTTTTCTAAACTTACCTGTGGTCTTAGTTGATGGTCGAACCTTACATCAAGATGAAACATGTATGGTGTGAAATAGCGAATGCCTGCAATAGCTACTGGCTCAATGTCGTTCGGGTTATCCTTTTCGTTTTCTGCATTTATTCCGGCAAATACACTAAAATAACTGTTTAAATATCGTTGATAGGAAAATTCAGCTTCAAACATTTCGTGCCAATCATATTCAGCACTCAAGTTAAATTGATTACGAATGCTGGAGCTAACCAGGTTTATTTCAGAAAAATGAGAAGCTATATCAACCATGCCCCAGGAGTAGTACAGATCGGCTTCATGTTTAAGCTCCTTTTCGGGATGACCTTTTAATCTGGGATCGCGTGGAGTGTCATAGCTGAAGACACGCGACATACCGCCCATCATGTGGTATAGAATATGGCAATGAAAAAACCAATCGCCGTATTCGTTCCCGTAAAATTCAATAGTTACTTTTTCCATGGGTGGCACATTAACTGTATGCTTTAAGGGTGAATAGTTGCCATTTTTATTGATTACCCTAAAAAAATGTCCGTGTAAGTGCATTGGGTGGTGCATCATAGTAAGATTGTTAAATGTAATACGGATAATTTGGCCTTTCTCTATTTTTATTTTATCAGACTCTGAAAAGGGAATGCCATTCATACTCCATACATAGCGGTTCATGTTGCCTGTTAAATTAAGTAATATTTCTTTAACAGGAATGGTATCGCTATAGGTGGTTTTTTGGGGTGACTTTAAATAATCGTAACCAAACTCTGAATACATGTCCATGGCTTCCATCTTATTATGGTCTGTTCTCATTTCCATCCCCTGATGTTGTTCTTTATCCTTATCTTCCGAATTCATTTGCATACCCCATTCATTCATCATTTTATGTGGCTCCTCTTTTTGGGGATTGAATTTGGCAGCTGGGGCGCCCATACGCATATCCATTTTTGCCATTTTTTGCATCATAGCAATTTTATCTGGTTTGGGGACTTCTTGCGCTTCAATAGGTTTACCTTGTCCAATTATCGCTGTTGATATACCTGACCCATCCTGAGCAGTTGCCATGAATTCGATGGAGTTGTTATTAGGAATGGTAACAATGAAGTCGTAGGTTTCTGCCACCGCTATAAAGGTTTTATTGCGTTTCACTGGTTCTACGTCTAATCCATCAGCCGAAACCAGTACGGGATCACCTCCGCCAAAAGTCATCCAGAACGAAGTAGAAGCTGAAGCATTGATGATTCTGAGCCGGACTTTTTCACCTGGCTTAAAATGTTTATATTCTTGTTTACTTTCACCGTTGATCAGAAAAGCATCATAATAAACATCGGATATGTCTGCTCCTTCCATTCTCTGTTTCCAAAAGTTGAACTGCGCCCCAAGTGCTCCGCGGGCAATAACCTGGCTAAGAGGGGTTGCTGTTCCCTTTTGTATAGAATAGAACTCAGTGCCGCGTTTTAAAAATCGTAGTATTGTTTGCGGGTTTTGGTTTGTCCAATCCGATAATACTAATACAAGATCTTTATCGTATTGAAGATTTTGTGTTTTGGGATAGATCACAATAGAGCCATATACACCTCTTTGCTCTTGCAGCATGGTGTGAGAATGATACCAATATGTACCGGATTGTATAATGCGGTACTCGTATTTTTGGGTTTCACCCGGCATGATGGGCGGTGTATTCAGATAAGGAACCCCATCAAAGAAATTTGGCAATAATATTCCATGCCAATGCACAGAAGTCTCCACATCCATTTCATTTTTTACATAGATAACGGCATAATCTCCCTCTTTGAAATAAAGTGTAGGCCCCGGTATTTTGCCATTAATAGTCATTCCGGTAACTTCTTTACCTGTTTTATTTACTACTTCCTGTCTTAATGTGATACGGTGCACTGTTGTATCTAACTGTGTATAGCTACTTTCAGTAGTGCATAAAACTAGAAACAATAGTATTATCACTTTTAATATTTTCATATTATAATAGCCTTTTTTTACGTTCTTCAAATTCCATTTCATCTATTTCCCCCTTTGCATATCTTTCCTTTAAAATATCAAGGGGAGTCTTGTTGCTCTCTTGTAATTGATCATTCCTGCTTACCATTCTAATAATAAACCAAACTACAATTATCAAAATAAGCAAGATTATTATCCAACCCCAACCCATTACCAAACCATGTTCGTTCATTCCATGAAACATATTTACCTCCTATTTTTATTTACTAAAGTTAATAATAAAGATACAGCTTTGTATTGCCTATCATATAACTCTTTCTATTTATAGTACTATATAATATAACAATTTTTTTTAGAAATTAAAATTTATTAGCTTATAGCATATAATAAACAGGATTATTAAGAAAATTGAATAAGTGAATTGGACTGTTTCGTAAAGTCGTTAAAATAACATGTTATAGCAAATCAAGACCATTGCAAAAGTCCAAATCCTGAGGGATTCTATCTGACGACCAGTTTGAATTATTCCTTCTACTTCGACGGCAGCAGACTCCCAAGCGGAGTCTATAACTTGCAGATGATAGTGAATGGAAAGAGTGTGAACAGATTGCTGGTGATTAGTAAATAAAAGACCATATTTTAGATATTCCATATCTGAGGAGATATGGAATATCTATAAAAAATCAATCAACTAATAAGAATTAAATCTTTCGGGGATACCAGTTTCAATCGGATTCTTCGGATCATTGCTCCACTCAAACCATCCGCCATCGAAAAGTGAGACTTCTTGCCAACCCATAAGCCATGCGTTAAACCATGCTTCGCTGCCTCGCCAACC
>CAYQTZ010000028.1:9635-14635 GCA_964420565.1 uncultured Hyphomicrobiales bacterium | reverse complement strand
TTACAAATTCATCAGATTTTCCTGTAACAACGGGAGCATACCAAACATCAATTGTTGGAGACATGGATGCTTTTCTTGCAAAGTTCAATACTTCAGCAACAGATCTTGAATATTCCACTTATCTTGGCGGCTCTTCAAATGAATACGCTAGAACTATTTGTTTTATTGGTTCGAGCACGATAATAGCAGGTAAAACAAATTCGACGGATTTCCCGACTACAACGGGTGTTTTGCAAGAAGACAGGAATGGCCTTGACGATTCTTTTGTAACTAAGTTTGATTCTGATGGTGAGTCGCTCGAATTCTCTACATACATTGGTGGCTCAAGTAATGATGAGATAACAAATATTAATACTGATACTGATGGTAATGTATATGCTACAGGGTTAACTGGCTCATCAGATTTCCCAATAGCTCTTTCTGCTTATCAATCTGAAAACGCTGGTGACGATGATGCTTTTATTTTTAAACTTAGCTCAAATGGTTCGACAAATCTTTACTCTTCTTATTTTGGTGGAGCCGAGGACGACGAAGGTAAATCAATCTGTTATGATGGTGTTCTGTCATTATTTATTGTTGGTACCACTAAGTCAACTGATTTTCCTACTACTACAGGCGCTTATGCTACTTCAAACCCCGGCAACTCCTCTATTTTTATATCAAAGTTGAGTATTGGTATAGAATCGCCTGAATTAGAATATCCTGCAGACGAAAGTGTAGCAGTTGCTTTAAATACTACATTTTCCTGGACTGAAGTAGAGGGAGCCTCAACTTATGATATAGAATTTGCAACTGATTCTGATTTTGATACTATTGCTGACAGCCAAACAGATTTAACCGCAACTAACTATCAGTCATCTGACTTAGAGGATGAAACACTTTATTATTGGCACGTAAGAGCAAACTCTACGAACTTCACGAGTAACTGGTCCGAAGTCTGGTCGTTTAGTACTCCAGGTTTAGTTCCAGTTCCGGAATTAGTTTCACCATTAGATGAATCTTTTGGTGTGTCTGTAAGTTCTGTTGTACTTGACTGGGACGAAGCAGAAACAGCGACTTCTTATACAATTCAAGTATCTACAGAAAGTGATTTTGCTACTACATTAGCTAACGAAGAAAATATTACTAATACAAGCTATACTTTTTCTCCGCTTACTAATGGGGAGAAATATTTCTGGCGTGTTTTGGCAAAAAATGATGAAGATATAAGCGCCTGGACTGAGCCTTGGGAATTTACTGCAGAGCTCGGGCAGGTATCTTTAGTATCTCCAGATGATCTGTCGTATAACGTTCCTGTTGATCCAACAGAATTTGAATGGGAAGAAGTATATGGTGTATCAGATTATGATCTGCTTATTTCATCTGATTCTGATTTTAACGGAGGATTAATATCTGAGAATGCCATAGTTGGGACTTCTGCTACTGTATCTCTTGAAGATGGTATGCAGTACTGGTGGAAAGTGCGTGGCAATAATACTGGGGAGGACGGTCCTTGGTCTGAAATATATATGTTCACTACTTCCTTGGTGCCTCCGATACTTATTAGCCCGGTGAATAATGCATTAAGTGTATCTATTGCTCCTACTTTTGAATGGATGGAAGTAAATGCCGCCACATCTTATGATTTTGAGCTTTCTACTGAAGATGACTTTTCTTCTTTTGTGCATACTGCTTATAATATGACAGATATTACACTTGATTATTCTTACTTGACTTTCAGTGAGGAATATTTCTGGCGTGTACGATCGAAGAATTCTGAAGGAATAAGTGATTGGTCAGAAGTATGGTCATTTATTGTTGATCTGGGACCTATTACATTATTAACTCCCGCAGATAATAGCGGGGGAGTATCCATTGATCAAACAGAGTTTATATGGGAAGCTCTGGCTGGTGCTGATCTTTATGACATTAAAATTGCGTCAAATGACTCATTCACCGAAGATCTAATAACTGAAGAAGATTTGGCAGGCACATCATATACTGTTTCATGCTTTGAGAATGGAACTCAATACTGGTGGACTGTCAGAGGGAAAAATTCAGAAGACACAGGGCCATGGTCCGATGCTTTTGCATTTACTACCAAGTTGCTTCCACCCGTGCTTAGTATGCCATTAGAAAATGCTTTAAATGTAAGTATTACTCCAAGCTTAGAATGGGAAGCCGCCGATGGGGCAGAAAATTATGATGTTCAATTATCATTGTTTGATGATTTTTCGGTCATTTCAGATACTTATACGGATATTCCTGATTTAGAGTATGATCTGACTGATCTTGACTATAACACGGAGTATTTCTGGAGAGTAAGATCTACATCCATTGGCGATGCCAGCGATTGGTCTGATGCTTTTAGCTTTACAACTTTATTAGCTCCGCCAACTCATATAGCACCGGCTGACGGCAGTTTAACTCAGCCAATGACTTTAGATCTGGAGTGGAGCTCCGACGATCCAACTAACTGGTACAGTATGCAGCTTTCCGATGACTCTGAGTTTAACAATCTTATATATGACGAAGCAAATATAGCAGAGAACAGCTTCGGGGTTTCCGGGTTAATAAACGGACAGCAGTATTATTGGAGGATAAAAGCTTTCAATACTGATCAAAACAGCAATTGGTCTGAACCGTTTTCTTTCCATACATTTATAAATCCTCCTGATTTGTTATTACCGTTGAATTCTGCTTATGACGTATCGCTGGATCCAACCTTAGATTGGGACGCATCTGTTGGAGCTGAATGGTATAATATTCAGTTCTCATCTACTCCTGATTTCAGCGATGATACGCAGACATATTCTGATTTATTAGATACGGATATGGAGATAAATGATTTAGAGAATGGAACTCAATATTATTGGCGTGCACAGGCAGAGAATAGCTTTGAGCCATCCTTGTGGTCTGATCCGTTTACTTTCCATACCTTAATGGATGCTCCTGTATTAATAGCTCCCGAAGATGAAATGGCAGGAGAGCTTGAAAATATCGAATTTTCCTGGGCACCTATCAATGCTGCGGATTCATATACAATAGAATTTTCTGAATATGAAGATTTTTCTGAGATCCATTATTCTAATTCTGAGATTACCGGTACTTCAGTAATTCTTAGCGAATTTGAAGTAGCTACAGAGTATTACTGGCACGTAAAGGGCTATAACGACAATCAGGAATCGCCATGGTCTGAGTACCGTTCATTCCTGACAATTTTAGAACCCCCTGTGCTTACATCTCCATTAGATGGTGTAACTGCACTCACTACATCTCCTGAATTCAATTGGGAGGAAGTAAGAGGCGCTTTGCTGTATGATGTTCAAATATCTGATGATGGATTCACCGGGAGTATTATTGAGATAGATAATATAGCGGCAACTAATGCTTCAGTAAGCGGTTTGGATAATTTCACAAGTTATCAGTGGAGAGTGCAGGCAAAAAAGGATCTTGCTACAAGTGAGTATTCAGAAGTTTGGGGCTTCCGAACAGAATTAGCTAAGCCCGAGCTTATAAGTCCTGAGCATGAAGCTGTTGATTTACAACAAGACATTACCTGCGAATGGGATGCAGTTAGCGGAGCGGATCATTACGAATTCCAGCTTGCTGAAGGCGAGGGTTTTTCTATTCCATTAATTGACGAAACTAATATATCAGGAACCAGCATTGCTATAAATGACCTTGATTTCGGCATCATGTATTTTTGGAGGGTAAGAGCTATTCATGGGGACGAAGTAGGCAGATGGTCTGAGATATATAGCTTTACTATACAGCAGATGTTTGTTGACGTGGCTGCTGGTTTTTCTGATTTAGAGCATAGCAGCGCCTCTTGGGGTGATTATGATAATGATGGCGATCTTGATCTGATATTAAGCGGAGTAAATGAAGGAACTCCCGCTACAGAATTATACAGGAATAATGGCGACGGTACTTTCTCGCTTGTCGAGGATTCATTCTTAGATGTCTATGATGGATTTTCTAAATGGTCTGATTATAATAATGATAATAATATTGATCTATTCCTGATGGGTAATGATGGATCTCTGGTCAGTAACATGATATATGAAAATGACGGCTCATCATTTAATGAATTATCAGAACATATTAGTTCCGTAGATTTTTCTTCGGCAGATTTTGGAGATTATAACAATGATGGCTTCATAGATATAATTGTAACAGGTTATTACGGCGGCGACGGACAGACCTTATTATACAGGAATAATGGCGACGGCACATTTTCCCAGTTTTCATTAGATTTTCAGGGTGTGGAAAGCGGCGACTGTAAGTGGTTTGATTATAATGCTGATGGTTACTTAGATATTATTATTACAGGCCAAGACCAAGGTGATCTATATACTATAGTTTATGAGAATAATGAAGATGATACATTTACAGATATTTCTGCAGGTTTAATGGGTCTTGGTGAAAGCTCTTTAGCTATTGGGGATTATAATAATGACGGCTATCCTGATGTTGCTTTGTGCGGTTCTGACGGGAATGACGATCATACAATTATTTATCGTAATGATGCAGGATCTTTTACAAATATTTCCGCAGGATTGACGGCAATAAGCCAGGGATCATTAGAATGGGGCGATTATGATAATGACGGCGATTTAGATTTAGTCGTATCTGGTTGGGATGGCACTAACAGTTTAACTTTTATTTATAATAATAATGGTAGTGATAATTTCAGCCATTCGCAAATAGTACTTCCTGGTGTTAGCAATTCCAGTATTTCATGGATTGATTATGACGCCGATAATGATCTGGACTTATTCCTGAGCGGATATGATGGCACATCTTCATTTACTGCTTTATTGAGGAATGATATTAAGTCTTCAAATACTTCACCGGAGCCTCCTCAGAACTTAGATGTAGAGGTTGGTATCAATACTGCTACATTTTCGTGGGATGCCGGCACGGACAGCGAAACACCCGCAGATGGCTTGTCTTATAATCTTAGAGTTGGCAGAGTAGAAGACGGAGTAAGCACGATGTCTCCTATGGCTGATCTG
>CAYQTZ010000028.1:0-9625 GCA_964420565.1 uncultured Hyphomicrobiales bacterium | reverse complement strand
CAATAGCAACCAGTTGCTGGAAAAACAGTTGTTCAAAATGCCTGGAGGCGATTACTACTGGAGCGTACAGTCTATTGATAATTCCTTCGCTGGCTCGGAGTTCTCTACCGCCGGTTCCTTTACTATTACTGATTATCATACTATTGATCTTGCTCAGGGCTGGAGTTTAATATCCAGTTATATAGAGCCTTTTGATAGTGATATAGAAACAGTTTGCACAGATATATTGGATGATATGTTGCTGATGAAAGATGTTGCAGGCAATTTATTCTTCCCAAGTCTTAATATAAACAATATATATAATTGGGATTATGAACAATCGTATAAAGTTTACATGGTAGAAGCTAACGAAATAACAATTGAGGGCATTAAGATCAGACCTGAGGAAGTGATACTTTCGCTTAGCAACAGCTGGAATTGGATACCTTATCTAAAAGATGAGCAAATGCCCGTGGTAACTGCTATGGAAGATATTGTGGACGATATGTTATTAATAAAAGATAACAGCGGTAATATGTATTTCCCAAGTTTAAATATTAATTCTCTATCAGTTCTTCAAATGGGCAAAGGGTATATGCTTTACATGTATTCTGCAAATGAACTGGTTTATCCCGAAAATGAATCATATCCAAGATCTGCATTAGCTCTCGGCAATAAAGAATTATATACAGCTAAATACTTACAGAGTGATATTTTTAAAACAGGAAGCGACGCCGCTTTGATAATTTCTTTAGATGCTGCTGATGAAACTGAAATTGCAGTTTATGATAGGAGAGATAACTTAATAGGTAGTGGTAAAGTTTCGGATAATCTTACTTATATTACTATTTGGGGAGATGATTCTCAAACAGAGATTAAAGATGGCGCCGAAGAAAACGAACTTTTGAAATTAAAACTATATGATCCTGACGAAAGCTCCTACTTAGACTTAGAGCTTACTCATATAGAAGAAGTAACAACAGGGCTCAACCCCAAACAGCTCTTCTATAGAGCAAATGCGGTCTATCTTGCTGACGTTGAGAATAAAAGTAACGAGATTCAGTCAAGTTCCGTTTCAATCAATCCAAATCCTTGTAAGGATGTAGTTAACATTGATTACTCTTTAGAATCGGCTTCAAGTGTTGTAATTGAGATATATAATATAAACGGAGAAAAGATGTATGTAAGCGATATCGGCAGCCAGTCTGCAGGTATTCACAATCACAGCATATCCTTGACAGATTATAATAATGGCGTGTATCAATTAGTGATAAGAACTAACGATGCATTTATGACTGAAAAACTAATCATTCTCAAGTAAAATTATTTATATTTTTCTAAAGAGACTGTCTGTTCTTTCAGACAGTCTTTTTTTTTGTTATATTTGGGGTGGTAATATTTTGTAAATAAATTATAATGAAAATGGAAAACGAACACAAAGAAGAAAAGATGGTACAAGGCATTCTGTACTTAGTGTCCACATCAATAGGTAATGATGATGATATTACCCTTAGAGCTTTAGATGTGCTGAAAAGATCTGATATCGTAATATGCGAAGAAGGCAAGGTTGGCGCAAGAACTTTAAAAAAGTATAATCTCTCGCAAAAAATGGAATTGCTGAACGAACAGAACGAACAGGAAATGACCTTTGTGGTGATGAAGTATCTGAAAGAAGGCAAAAAAATTGCTCTTATCTCAGATTGTGGCACTCCTGTTTTTGCCGATCCCGGTAAGCTGCTTGTTAAAGCTGCACTTCATAGCGATGCTGTAGAGATAGTTGTAGTTCCAGGCCCTACAAGCATAATGACAGCTTTAGTCAGAAGCGGTTTTGATATAGATCAATTCCTGTATGCAGGTTTTTTGGATAGAGACAGATCTATTCGCTTTGAGCAGATAAAGCAGCTTCGCGACGAACCCCGAACTGTAGTGCTATTAGAAACACCTTATAGATTAATGCCGGTACTCGAAGCGTTCAAAGCACTTATGCCCGAACGTCGCTGCTATATAGGGTGTAACCTGACTATGAAATATGAGACTCATCATTACGGCACTTTCGAGGAGCTATATAACAAATTCGACAAAATGCATTTCAAGGGAGAATTTGTGATCGTTTTCGAGCAAAATGACTTTATGAAACGTATGGGTTATAAGATAGTCTCTGCTTCTAACAAAGATAAGCCGGCTTATTCGAAAGATAAAGGCGATAGGTCTTATTCACGGAGTTATGATAGAAAACCCTATCCCAAGGGGGCAGCCAGGGGTTCGTATTCCAAAGATTCAGGGAAGAAGTCGTATTCCAAAGATTCAGAAAAGAAATCATATTCTAAAGAATCAGGGAAGAAGTCATATTCCAAAGATTCTGCTAAAAATCAAAGATTCAGTTCAAAAAATGATCGTAATTACAGATCCAGATAGGAGTTAAAAATTATGAGTATTTTCTCAGTTCAAGGCAATATCGTAGATATAAAAAACAGGGAAATATATCCCGGTACAGTTACTGTAACAAATAGCAGAATATCTTCAATTAAACGCGACAAAGGTAAAAAATACAACAACTATATTATGCCAGGTTTTATTGATTCTCACATACATATAGAAAGCTCAATGCTGATCCCTTCGGGTTTTGCCCGTATGGCTGTGGTGCACGGGACAGTAGCCACCGTTTCCGATCCTCATGAGATAGGGAATGTATTGGGAGTAGATGGCGTAAATTATATGATAGAAGATGGCGAAAAAGTGCCATTCAAATTTTATTTTGGTGCTCCATCCTGCGTTCCTGCTACTCCTTTTGAAACATCTGGCGCCTCAATAAGTGCTGATGATATAAGAGAGCTTTTCAAAAATCCCAGAATTAAATATTTAAGCGAAATGATGAATTTCCCGGGAGTCATTAACGAAGTGCCGGAGGTGCTCGAAAAGATAAGAATTGCCAAAGAATCAGGCAGACCCATTGATGGGCACGCCCCAGGGCTCAGAGGAGATGATTTATTTAAGTATATTTCTTATGGTATAAGTACAGACCACGAGTCTTTGACATTAGAAGAAGCAATAGATAAATTGCACAAAGGTATGCTTATACTCATACGTGACGGATCTGCTGCAAGCAGCTTTGATATCCTGCATAAGCTTGTGGAAACCCGACCGGAAATGTGTATGTTCTGCAGTGACGACAAGCATCCTGACGACTTGATCTTGGGTCATATTAATACTTCAGTAAAAAAATCTCTTGGCTTAGGTTATAACTTATGGAGAGTTTTAGAGGTAGCCACATTGAATCCTATAAGACATTATAAACTTGATGTCGGAATATTGCGGGAGGATGATCCTGCTGACTTCATAGTTGTGGACAGCTTGGATAGCGATATGCAAATACTGCAAACTTATATAGAAGGTCAGCTCGTTGCCGAGAATGGAAAAACTTTAATAGATGCAGTTGGGTACTCTTCGGTCAATAGATTTAACGCTACAATGACTCTGCCAAAAGATTTTGCCGTGCAGCCAAAATCTGATAGCATTAGAGTGATAGAAGCAATCAACAATCAATTAATTACCAATAGTATTCCTGCTACAGCGAAAGTCGTAGATAATAATGTTGTCTCAGATGTTGATAATGATGTACTGAAGATTGCCGTGATCAACAGATACAAAAACTCGAAACCAGCGATAGCTTTTATTAAAAATATTGGTATTAAAAAAGGTGCTTTGGCTTCGAGTATTGCACATGACTCACATAATATAATTGTAGTCGGCACATCTGACGAAGCTATGTCTGAAGCCACAAATGAATTGCTCAGGCACGAAGGCGGCATTGTGTGTTTTGATGGCGAAAATTTAGAATCACTTCCACTGTCGGTAGCAGGGCTTATGACAGGGGAAGACGGCTGGCAGGTCGGTAAGAAATATGCCATTCTTGACAGGAAGGCTAAAGAGATGGGCTCTAAGCTAAATGCTCCGTTTATGACACTTTCGTTCATGGCTTTGCTCGTTATACCATCAATAAAGCTAAGCGACGAAGGGCTTTTCGACGGAAACCAGTTTAAATTTACTGACTTGTTCATAAAATAAAATGCAAAGAACATATATATTTTTTTTCCCGCTCAAAGGGTTCGGCGGGCTTGAAATGCAGATGGCAAAAAGAGCTGCAGACGCTATAGTTAGTGGGGACAAAGCTATTGCTGTAACTATACTCGATTCCAAAGCAGACAAGTATGTAAAAGAACTCGGCATTCACGCAGAAAATCTCGAAGTAAAAATAAAATATTTTGATATTGTTGCTATTAGAAAGCTGGGGAAGATACTGAACAAATATCAGGCAGATATTTGTGTGGTAAGCCAGAGCTATCATTTGAGTATAGCTGTTGCTGCGAGGAATCTATATTCTACAAGAACAGCTATTATCTTTTATCAGCAGATGCAGTCAGGCATACAGAAAAAAGATATTATCCATAATAAGATATATCGGAACGTAGATGGTAGCATAGTTTTAACCGAGAGAATGAAAAGAGAGTTAGCTGAGAATACTGTGCTTCCCGCAGAAATAATATCAGTAATACCTTGTGGGGTGGAAATTGAGAGATTTTCGCAAAAGCTTGATAAATTGGAATGTAGAAAGGAATTCAATCTTCCTGCAGATAAATTTATTTTTGGTTATGTAGCAAGGATTGACCCTCATAAAGCACAGAATACTGCTATCAGAGCATTTGCTGAAGCTAACATTTCGGATACATTTTTAGTTTTTTGCGGAGATATCAACAATTCTGATTACTTTCATTCGTTGAAAAAATTGATAGAAAAGTACAATTTATTTGAAAAGATAAAATTTTTGCCTTTTACTAAAATGATACCGGAATTAATGAAAGCATTTGATATTTTTATTATGCCATCAAGATCTGAGACTCTTGGATTAGTTACGATAGAGGCGATGGCTGCCCAGGTGCCTGTTATAGCAACACATTCCGGAGGAGTTCCCGAGATAATAGACCATCAAAAGAATGGATTGCTTTTTCCTCACGAGGATATAAGCACTCTGGCAAAGTATATGAAACAACTTTATTCAGATAACGTATTTTCAGAAAAGCTAAGTATTGCCGCCCGGGAAAAGGTGAAATTGAAGTTTGATTACAAAGAACAATCCAATAAATTTTTTGATTTTTGTAATGCCATCTATTCAAGGAGAAATGGAAAAGCAAGAAATAATGAAGATTCGAATTAAAAGGATAAGTCCGGTTTTTAAAGACATTCCTCTTCCGGATTATTCTAGCGCCGGCTCAGCAGGTATGGACATTAGGGCAGCTATTAATGAACCTATAAGCATTGCACCGGGAAGAATAGCCATGATACCTACTAACGTAGCAATGGCTCTGGAGCAAGGGTATGAATGCCAGGTTCGATCGCGTAGCGGACTTGCTGCCAAACATGGTATTTTTGCACTCAATGCCCCCGGTACAGTCGATAGCGATTACCGGGGTGAAATAAAAGTAATATTAGCCAATTACAGTCAGGAAGAATTTGTCGTAAATAGAGGCGACCGCATAGCTCAGCTCGTTATTGCACGCTACGAGAAAATTGCATGGGAGGAAACGAATGACCTTCCCGATACTGAACGTGGTATAGGTGGCTTTGGCAGTACTGGCATATAACTTTTAACTGGACTAAGTACAAAAAAGCCCCCTATTAACAAGGGGGCTTCTATAATTAATACTATTAATTCGTGTTCAAAAAACTATTTGATCACGTTCAGCATCTTGGTCAATCTTTGTCCGCCTACTGTCATTGTTACGTAGTATGAACCAGAAGAAAGATTTGTTACATCGTACATTATGGTGCTTGCACCTGCGTTTTGATATTCGTTAACGAGCTCTGCAACTTTTTGTCCCATAGCGCTGTGAACTTCGATTTTTACATTGTTCGCCTGTTCAATTACGTAAGGAATCTCAACTATACCAGAAGCTGGATTCGGAACAACATCTCTTAACTCGAAAGTATAATTAATATTGACTTCGTTAACTGAGGAAGCTAAAAGGTCGGCGTTGCCATAATTTACGAAATCCCAGAAATACACGATGTGCTCTCTGATAGTATAAGGATTTTTCATGAATGGGCTTGTTACATCATTAAAATCAGCATTAGCATGATAAATTATTGGTACCTGATTCAAGCTGGGTATTACATTAGGAATAAAAGTTGTTTTATAGTGATTATCGTCATTTGTAACGTTGATAGAGCCAGACCAATCTGATTCGTTTGATGCACGGTAAGAGAAGAAAATATCTGCTGTGTACCATCCCTCTAACTGAACATCTTCTTCCATTTCAGTATCCCTGTTAAGTTCTGTTATAGCTACTGGTTCAGGAAATGTAATTTCATTGGAATAATTAACCCACTTGACGATTACATTTTCTCCATCAGCTGTTTTGGCTGCCTGAATTTCGTAAGCACGAACGTTTTCGCCAAGTCTCCAGATCGCCTGATCCTGCAATTCTTCTTGTCTGTGAATTTCTGATCTGAAGAATGAACGCGGGTAAACAGAGTTTAAGTCGTTAGCTACTGTGTGCATTGACCAGCGAGTACCGTCAAATTTGGCTTCTACCAAGTGTGTTTCTTCGACAACATCAGCATTATATAAAACGATAGTAAAGAATAGACTATATGAATCTTCGCCATGAACAATGAAACCCATGGATTTATAAGGTGTCCACTGTAAATAGTTATTATAGCCATGAAGATCTTTATAAGTATCAAAAATTGTATTAGGCATTCTATTGAACTCGCCCCATGTTCCGCCAAAGTCAAGCGATTTTGTTACTGCAGGTATTCTATTTTCCGGATCGTCGGCAAACATATTGTTAACTGCAATATAAACATTACCAACATCATCAACACCAGATTCTATAGGACCATTATAAGTGGAGTTGACATTGTCAGACTGGCGGAAAGCTAAAGTAAACTCTGATGGAATAGTTGAGTGAAACATATTCTGGTCAATATTGTTAAAAGCAAGGAAGCCATAAACACCATATTGTTGGAATTCCGCATTTTGAAGTACGCATGCACCATAAGTTTGAGATTCATCATCATCAAAATAGGAATTAAGTTTCATTGTGTTCCAATACTGATTTCTACCTGGATTATTAGTTTTAGGATTTGCCTGAATATCCTCTACTAATTCGCCATTATCATTAAATACAAAAACAATTCCCTGATCTTCATTTGTAAATCCTTTTTCAGGATCTTCTATACAATACCTGCCAATTATAGTATAAGGTATATCTCCGTAAGATGAACCGTTTACATTATTTGTAACATTGATAGAAGGCGTGAAAGCGCCCATACCAGAATAAGCCATGGCTTTATCTCTAAACCATGAGGCACCCATATTTGTTGAATAGTATATCCAGATAGGTAATGAAGAGCCCTCATCATTAGAAAACCAATCAGTAGTAACAAAATATACAAAACCTGATACCGGATCATAAGAGATAGGTGTCTGGTGCATATAGTGAGTAAACAAAGATCCAAGATTAGAAGCAGTATCTTTTACACTTTCAAAAGCAACTGCTAAGGGCGTGTCTCCTTTTGATTTCATTACGTTATCAGATGATTGCATCATTTCTGTAGAAATACTTGGTTGGGCATATAAATCCTGTAAATTTGGCTGTAGGTTTTTCAGTTCGGCTTGCGACTGTACAGCAAACACAAAAAGGAACATTGTAAGTAAATAAGTTAGCTTTTTCATATTAAACTCCCATTGATGTTATAAAATTAAAAATTTATCAATAAATATATATTCATATCAAATTAACATAAGTTTACAAATATAATACTTTCTTGCTTAAAATCGAAACGATTTAGAATAAATATATCAAATGTCGATAAAAAGCTCCCCCTTTTATATCATTTACACAAAACTAACAGAATGGTTTCAATCTAAAGAATTAATTAGGAAATATGAATCAATTTTTGGTGATATTCAAATTATTTATTGATTTTATCGTTACTTAATTTTTAAGTTTGGAAAGTTTAATTTTTAGGAAAAAAGACAAATGGATGCAAATGTGTTAGTAACAGAAATCAAACATGAGCTTTCCGGAGTAGTTGATCCGGATATTGACTTAACGTTCGGGGAATTAGGAGCAATAAAAAGTATTGAGATCATTGACAAATTAGTACGAATAGAACTCGAACTAATACAACCAATCAATATGGTAGCGGAGCAGATCAATGAAACTTGTGTAAGGGTATTGCATAGCGTAGCACCTGACTATGAAAATGAGATAATATTTTCAGAAAAGCCGATAGATCTTTCCGACAGAGATGTTTTGAAAGGTGTAAAAAATATTATCGCTGTAGCTTCGGGCAAAGGAGGAGTAGGAAAATCTGCAATATCTTCTAACTTAGCAGCAGCTTTGGCTATGACTGGAGCAAGAGTGGGCATACTTGATGGCGATGTTTACGGACCGAGCCAGCCGACGATGTTCGATTTGAAAGATAAAACATTAGAAGGAGTAGAGGAAAACGGGAAAGTAATCGCATACCCACATGAGAAGTATGGAGTAAAAGTTGCATCCATGGGTATGCTGATGAGCCGCGACCAGGCAGCGATAGTACGAGGTCCGATGCTGGCAGGTTACTTTACAACACTTTTCGAACAGGTACAGTGGGGAGTGCTTGACTTCTTAATATTCGATCTGCCACCGGGAACAGGTGATATTCAGCTTACTATGACACAAAGAATACCACTGACAGGTGCCGTGATAGTAACTACACCGCAGGAGATATCTCTGGCAGATGTTAGACGCAGCATCTCGATGTTCGAGAAAGTGGATGTACCTGTGCTGGGTATTGTAGAGAATATGAGCTATTTCGTTCCACCTGATATGCCAGATAAAAAATACTACATTTTCGGGAAAGAAGGCGGTAAAGAAATTGCTAAAGAAAAGGACATACCCTTACTCGGTCAAGTGCCATTAAATATTGCTATGCGTGAAAGCAACGACAGTGGCAAGCCGGTAATATTAAGCGACTCTAAAGACACTGAAATGCAGCGTAATGAGCTTATGCAGGTAGCGAAAAATTTGACAACGCAAATAAGAAAAAGAATCTACAAATTGCAGGAAGCCGGAAACGTGGAAATAGATATATAATGAGAACTCTTAAGGAAATAGAACAAAGTATAAAAGAAGCACTAAGCGAAGCCCGACCCATCCTTCAAAAAGATGGCGGCGATTTAGAATTTATACGCTTCGAGGAAGAAACCGGAGTGGCAGAAATTAGTTTGCTGGGGGCATGCAAGACGTGCCCCTTAGCTATTATGACACTAAGAGCAGGTATAGAGCGGCTTGTGCTTGAGAAGGTGCCAGAGGTAAGGAGAATTGAGAATGTAAAATAATTTTTATTTTGTTTTGTATAATCAATTTTTATCCATATCTTTGTAACTCTAATTTCGGGCGGATAGCTCAGTTGGTATAGAGCGCCTGCCTTACAAGCAGGAGGTCGTGAGTTCAAATCTCTCTTCGCCCACAAAGAGCATTCTGGCAACAGGGTGCTTTTTTATACTCTTTGATTTATTGAGGAGAGTTCCGATATGTCGGGATAAAGCTTGATAGGCTAACTTTGGAGTAAAAATTGCAGGAGTGGCGGAAGTGGT
>CAYQTZ010000027.1:0-14656 GCA_964420565.1 uncultured Hyphomicrobiales bacterium | reverse complement strand
AACTTAAATTTCTCACTTTTTCAAATATACAAGGGGACCGAGGGGTGTTTCCATTAAATATAAGCGATTTAATTCTTAATTGATCCAACACCCCCTAACCTCTCTTGCCCCCAACAGGTCGGGATCTACGACAAGAGGGGGACTTTCATCTTACTTCCCTGCTTTGTAAAATGGTGATTATTTTATTCTGTTGATGATCTCTGTTGTTGATTTGCCTTCGATCATTGGGATTACTACTACCTGACCGCCGTTTTGGGTAACTATGTCTGCGCCAACTATTGTATCTGGTGTGTAATCGCCACCTTTTGCTATTATATCAGGTTTTATCAGATTGACCAGATCGTAAGGTGTGTCTTGATCAAAGATCACTACATAATCAACTGGTTTCAGGGCAGATAGCACTATAGCACGGTCATCCTGATGGTTGATGGGTCTGGTTTCTCCTTTTAGCCGTTTAACGGATTCATCGCTGTTAAGCCCAACTATCAGAATATCTGCGAGCCGTTTTGATTTCATCAGATATGTTACATGGCCTGCGTGGATTATATCGAAGCAGCCATTGGTAAAGCAAATAATTCTGCCTTCGGATTTAAGTTTGCGTACTTCAAGTGCTATATTTTCCCATGACATTATCATTTTATTTATTCCTGTTCTTTGATATTTCGATAGCCATCATTATTGCTTCGAGAGTGCTTCTGTAGTCTGCCAGTCCCTTTCCGGCTAAGCCAAAGGCTGTGCCGTGGTCTGGTGATGTGCGCACTATGGGCAAATTGCCTGTGAAATTCACTCCCGCACCTTTTGCAAGCAGCTTAAGTGGGATAAGTCCCTGGTCGTGGTACATAGCCAGAATGCCGTCGAAATTTTTGTATTCACCGTGGGCAAAGAATCCATCGGCGGGAAATGGGCCTTCGGCGTTTATCCCATCTTTTTGAGTTATCTTAATAGCTGGCGAGATGATATCTATTTCTTCTCTGCCCATAGAACCGCTTTCACCTGAATGTGGATTAAGTCCTAGAACAGCAATTTTTGGATTTGCTGCTCCAAAATCTTTTTCTAATGATTTGGCAAACAGAGTGATGATCTGCTTCAAGCTATCTGTCTTCAGAAGCTCTGGCACATTAGCTATTGCTTCGTGTATGGTAGCCAGTGTAACTCTGACATCCTTAGAGCAAAGTATCATCAGTGGATTTGGTGAATTGCATTTATCTGCGAGCATTTCTGTATGACCGGGAAGTTGCCATCCGCCAAGATATAGTGCGGCTTTGGAAACGGGTAATGTGATAAAAGCATCATAATCCTCTGATAGGGTTTTATTTATTGATAATTCGATAGCTTCGGCAGCGAGCAAACCAGCATTTTTGGTTTCCTGCCCGAATTGAATTTTCACATATTTGTCGCAAGGTATGATTTTGCATTTTCTTGAGCCGATTACGAGCTGTTCATCATCAATATAAACAGGTAGATCTATGAGATCATAATACTCAGATATTGTTTGTATGTTTCCTGCAATATGCAGATTATAATTATACGCATTTTCGTAAATTTTATCAAATTCTGCAACTGCTTTGGCGAATATTTCAAGCCCTATGCCGTTGCAATCTCCCATGGAAAATATAATATTCATAGTTTATCAGTTAGTCCTTTCTGTTTGTTTATATGATCGATACGCATTGAGCATCAACCCTATAAAAGCAAAGTTTACTATCAGCGAAGAACCGCCGTAGCTTAAAAATGGCAGAGGTATCCCCATGACGGGCATTAAGCCGAGTGACATTCCAATATTTATTATCATATGGTATAAAAATAATGAGGCAACTCCTGCGCATATTATACTGAAATATGCACTATTGACAAATGTGGCGAGTTTTATCGCCCTGTATATAATCGAAGCCATAAGAAGTATTACTAAGACACCGCCAATAAACCCAAATTCTTCGGTAGGCACGCAAAAGATGAAATCAGTCCACTGCTCGGGGATATATCTTAGCTGAGTCTGAGTCCCCTGCAAAAATCCTTTCCCTGTAAATCCTCCGCTCCCCACTGCCATAATGGATTGGATTACGTTATAACCCTTGCCGCGTGGATCGCTGCCGGGATTTAAAAATGCCTTTATTCTGTTTTGTTTGTGAGGCATTAGATTTTCTATTATGACAGGGCTGAAGTACCCTACAGCAATAACGATACCTATAGCCAAAGCAGTTGATAGCATCTTTCTGCGGAAAGCAGCAGCTATGATAGAAAATATTGATACAGAAATTACAAAATAAGTAGTGCCCAACAATGATAATACAGCAATTACAGGTAGCATGACTACTAAATAAAGTATGAACAGATCAAACCCTGACCAAAGTAATACGCCGAGCATAAGAGCTATGAATACTGATGCCGTTCCAATATCTGGCTGTAAAATCACTAAGCCCATAGGTAATGCAATTATGCCGAGAGTAATGCCGAGATCGCGGAGGGTTTTTATATCTGTCCCTTTGGCAGATAGGTATCTTGCTACTGCAAGCAAGCTGGTGAACTTGGCAAGCTCTGACGGCTGGAAGCTTAATCCTCCGAGCTGGAACCATCCTTTGGTGCCGGCTATACCTTTGCCAAAGAAAAGAACTAATATCAGAAAGAGTATGCTTATGGCGTATAAGAATATTGAATTTGACTGTAAGAAGCGTTCAGGTAAAAACATGAATAAAAGCATTGTTGCTAATCCAATACCACCAAATATTACTTGCTTATTAAAAGAAGCACTCATTTCGGATTCGTAAGTAGCGCTAAAAATAGAAATAAGTCCAAATCCTAATAGCAAAAAAACAGGCATGAACAAGCTCCAGTCAAAGAGTTCGAGCGGCTGCTTTTTGATTGCTATATAATTATCTTTTAATGTAGTTGCCATATTATTTTGTTATCCTGTTGTATGCTTCTAAGTATTTCTCTCGTGTTTTTAGTATAATTCTTTCTGGCAGTTCCGGCGGAGGTGGCTGTTTGTTCCATGAGATAGATTCGAGATAATCTCTAAGTATCTGTTTGTCGAAATTTATCTGTGGTTTGCCGGGAGCATAGTGCTCTTTAAGCCAGAAGCGGGAGGAGTCCGGAGTTAAAGCTTCATCTATAAGTATTACATTATCACTTTCGTCCAGTCCGAATTCAAATTTTGTATCGGCAAGTATTATCCCTCTTTGTAAAAGGTAATCGAAGGCATATTCGTATAGTTGTAAGGATTTTTCCCTAAGTTCTTCGGCAAGCTTTATGCCAATAATTTCTATAGATTTACTGAAGGAGATATTTTCGTCATGTCCTTTGTTTGCTTTTGTGGAAGGAGTGTAAATAGCTTCCGGTAGCTGCGAATATTCGACGAGCCCTTCGGGAAGGCGTATTTCGCATATAGAATGATTTTTTTTGTATTCTTTCCAACCTGAGCCAGCTATAAACCCACGAACGATACATTCTACAGGCAGAGGTTTGCATTTTTTTACCAGCATGGAACGCCCCTCAAGCTTTTCTTTGTATTGATTGCATTCTGTCGGGTAATCATCGGGGTTGTTGGTTATAAAATGATTTCTGATAATATCTTTTGTTTTATTGAACCAAAAGACAGATATATTCGAGAGTATGCTACCTTTGTCTGGTATTGCCTGGTTCATGATCACATCGAATGCGGAGATGCGGTCTGTGGCTACGAAAAGGTAGTGATCTTTTAGATCATATATATCCCGTACCTTACCGCTGGCTTTTAGCTTTAGATCTTGGAAATCTGTTTTAAATAATGTTGTCATAATTGTATAACTTTAGTAATACATAAATTCAATAATATATTTTAAATTATAAAAAGCCCCGTAATGAAAATGATAAACAGCTACTAATGCAAGCATTATTAATGCAAATAGGATAAATCCTGTAAAATAAACTTTGTATGATGCCACATCATATACGACAGATGTTGATTTAAGCACCCTAAGAATTACCCAGATTATAGCCAGTAGGAAAACTATTACTGCAAGCCAAGCGAATTGCGGCACATATACCAGCAGTCGGGACAGTATAATAGTTAAGGGAAGAAACATCAGCACTGGTATTCCTGACCAGATGCTTATTATTGTTGTATCAGAGAAAAATATCTTCCCGCGTATAAAAAATGAAAACACCCAAAGCATGGTTGCTATTATGTAAGCTATTAGTAAAAATATGAGTGATGTTAGTATCATCATCAGCTCAGGCATCCATATCAATCTGTACAGTATTTCTTTTAATCCATTTGCAGGGACCAATATATCAAGTATGTATTGTGCTATGTAACTGGATCTGTAGAAATGTAGTATGGAGGTAATGAATATCCCAAGAGTAAGCGATATGATTATTCCTAATAAGATGGTCTGAACTGAGGATATTATTCTTTGGTCGCGTATATCAGCGTAGAAATTATAAGGCCTAAGAACGGACCGCGTTAGATATTCCCTGAATCGCTTGAATCTGTTGATCAAAAAGATAAGCAGCAGACTCAATACAATACCAACGATAATAAAGGTAACAGGTGTGCTTATGCTGTAGCTCCCGGCGTTTAGAAGCGGTTCTGTCTCGTCTGTGTATAGTGATTGTAATGTTTTGTATGATAAACGTATAGTACGGTATCTGTCCACCAGCCCTGAGGAGCAGTTATATTGGTCTTCATTATTAACTAATAGCAATGGGTTGTTCATTTTGTAATCGTTGAAAGACCAGATAATATTGCCTGCCAGCCCTTGCTCGTTTGAAATATTGATCAGATGCAGAATGTAATATGCCTGAGCTTCTATGGAATAAGGATCGGAATAGCCATTATGGTTATTTGGTTGTATAGTCTTACCAAAAGTCGTAACAAATGGCTTTTGATCTTTCTCTGAAAGAGCTTTTAATCTGTTGATCTCTCCTGCTATTTTTTCTGTGCTGTTGTAGTCTTTATGAGGCATTATCCCAATGAAGTCATAATCGCGGGCGTTCAGTGTTTTAGTGCCAAACCAAACGATTTTGTGTATCATCTTGTCAGAATGTTTTCTGATATTCTTTGTTAATTTAAAGAAGAATTTATCTACTTCGGGATTACCTTCTATTACTCCTTCTGATACGCACCATGCAAGCACGCAGGTGTTTCTTTCATATTCGTCTATCATAAGCCGCGAAAGATTATTGAGCCGTACCTGAATTTCATCTAAGAGTAATAGCTCATGTGGAGTGTTGAACACAGGAAGCTCTATTACAAGCATTATTCCCAATTTGTTGCAAAGATGAACAAAGTATGGGTGCGGCACTCCATATTTAAAGCGAATAAGATTAGCACCAAGTGTTTTGATCATATCCAGGTCCTGTTCAAATCTTTCTGCTGTCAAAGTGCTTGCAGATCCTCCATGATCCTCTATGTAGTCTATGCCTTTTAATTTATATTTTTTACCATTTACTATAAACTCTTTGTTGTCTTTATGGTCATGAAAATCAAACTCAACGAAGCCAAATTCGTTGGCATAGTCATCTATTATTTGCCCTCCTCTTGTAAGCTGGATATAGATGTCATACAGGTAGGGATTATCTGGCTCCCACAGATTTGCGTTTCTTACGTTTAAAGTAAATTTTGCTTTAGTGGTTCTTTCGTTCTCCATTTCTACTGATTGAGTATTACTGCGGGAAATAGTATCGCCTGTTTGTTTGTCGAGTATGAACATCTGTACATTGACTTTGTTTCCAAGAGAGACAACTTTCCCTGTAGAATCGCGTTTTACTTTATCTTCGGCATTTTCAATATCACCAGCAGAGATGCTGATATTTGTATTTATCTGCCATGATTTATCCTCTTCGTTGAATTGTGTATTGCGGGAGATGCTTTCCACCCAATATTTTGGAGTGCCTATCAGTAGAACTTCTCTGATAACTCCTGTATAGACTTTCTTGGCAAAAGGGTATTGCTCTTTCAATTTTTTCTCTGTACCTTCGGCAGCGGAGACTACGAGCTTGATGGAAACAGTGGCATTTTTCACCATCTTAGAGGGGATCCTGACTTTGAATGGTGTAAGACTGCTAAAGTATCTGCCAATGAACTGATTATTGAAATAGACATCTACTTTGTCGTTGATACCCAGAAAATACAGATGCCATTCGTATTGGTCTATCAATGACTCATCAATTTTTATTGTTTTTCGATAAGTGATCCTCGACCTTTCTGTCTCGGATATTGGCAATTGCACGGGCAGCCATATATTTTCGTCGTATGATTTTTCCCATGTACCGCTTAGGTCCACTATTTGTCGTGTGGCAGATGGCACCAGAGTAGCCAGTTGCTCTTTTGTAAGTGGCTTATAATCAGCAATAGCGGAAATATAAGTCATAAGTATGACAGCAAAGAATATTATTGATTTTCTAAAATATATCATTTTTCCCTCAGATTTATTCATTTTCCCAAATTTATCAAAAAACATCTTCAATCTCAACAGGCATTCCTGATCTCAAAGAACGCATTGCGGCAAAAGTTGCTGCCGTAATGCTATATATCTCCCCGAATTTGATGGGCAAATTGCCGCCGGCTATTACTGATTCGAGAAATGCAGTAACTTCTTCTTTATGACCTTTATTGCCATTATATTTGTGCGTACTAATTTTTCCTCCGCGAACCAATTCCACAGTTTTGAAGTTATTCATTACTCCTATACTCCCCTGGCAGTATGCTTCGAAATATTCCTTGGGATATGAGCCGTCGCCATTGGAGAAGTATTCTAATACGCCAAGCGAACCGTCTTTGAATTTTATTGTGATAGCTGACGTTTCGGTATCTATGTTTTCTTTGGATGATGACGATATGGACTGTGCGAATACTTTTTCTGGAGTACTGCCGCTAAGATATACCATGCAGTCAATAAAATGGCAAGCTTCGCCGATTATTCGACCTCCGCCTTGCTCGGGCTGCATTGCCCAGTGGGTTGTTGGTAATTTCCCGGCATTTACGCGATAGTGCATGGATAGCGGTTCTGTTCTCTGTGCAAAGAACTCTTTTAGCTTAATAAATGGTTTTGAGAATCTGCGGTTAAAACCTACGAAAACTCTGCCATTATGCTTTTCGACAGCTTTTTTGATCTCTTTCAGTTGATCTTCGGTAGCGGCTAAAGGTTTTTCTACAAATATAGGTTTTCCTGCTTTTATGGATTCTAATACATATTGAGCATGGCTGTCGTGTCTCGTGGCGCAGAATATTGCGTTCACGTCATTGTTCAATATTAATTCTGAAGAATCTGTAGTACTTATAGCAAACTTATATTTTTCTGCTACGGATTGTGCGTTAACTGGGGTTTCTGTTGATACTGCTATGAACTCTACGTTTTTAGTATTAATATGTGGCAGCAGATGCCCCTGAGCAAAAGTCCCTGCCCCAATAAAACCGAGCTTGATGGCTTTGATGCCTTCTGGTTTTCTTATGCTGACATTTTTTTGTATATCTTCTTTTCTTTCGGGATAAGCGATAAGCACACCAAGGAACTTCTCCTTGGTTTTTCCTGTTATCAATTCATAAGCTTTGGCGGCATCCATTATTGCATAGGTATGTGTATTCATGATTTTTACATTCATGCTGCCAGATTCTATCAATGTCAGGAAAGATTGCATATTCCTGTTTTCAGTCCAGCGTACATAAGCCGCAGGATAGTCCTCTCCGCGTTCTTCGTAATGAGGGTCGTAACGCCCTGGTCCATAGCTGCATGAAATAGTTAAGTCAAGTTCTTTTACGTAAAATGGACCTCTCGGCACATTCATCCCAACAGCCCCGACCACTACGACTTTTCCTTTTTTTCTGGCAAGCTCTAAAGCAAGCTCCATCGGCTGGTTCGATGATGTGGAAGCAGTAATTATCACTGCATCGCAGCCGATACCATCAGTAAATGCAAGAATATCTTTTACATATTCAGAACTGCTCGGATAGAGTTTGTCGCAGCCAAATTCTTTTGCCATTGGGAACATAGATTCGTTGATATCCATACCCACAACGCGGCAACCCGATGCTTTCAGAAGCTGGACTGTGATCTGTCCTAACAAGCCAAGCCCAATGACTGCAACGTTTTCGCCCAGCCGCAGGTCTGCCTGCCTTACTCCTTGCATGGCAATAGAGCCGAGAGTTGTATAAGCCGCATCTTCGAATGATACATTTTCAGGGATTTTTACGGCTAAATTTTTTGGTATGGATAGTATCTCAGCATGATTAGCGTAGCCGGCTCCAGCCACCGCCACACGGTCTCCCGGTATGAAATCTGTAGTGCGGCTTTCAATTACGATGCCTGAGGCGCTATAGCCAAGCGCTTTGTAAGATTCTAATTTTGATTTCACTCTTTTGGCGGTAGATAAGATGCCCTCTTTTTTAATGCTGTCCATAACGAGCTTAACCTGATCAGGTTGCTTTCGGGCTCGCTGTATCATAGAAGACTGGGCATTTTCAACGGAAATTTTCTCAGTGCCTGCACTTATAAGCGAGAATTTTGTTTTGACCAAAATTCCCCCATCCCTGCATATTGGTGCTGGCAGCTCTGAAGCACTTACTTCGCCCGTTTTTTGATATTGTACTATTTGAAGCATTATCTAAATCACTTATAATTGTCAATTATCATTCATAGAACTACAAAAATACGAAAAAATATTCCGCTTTATAAAGTTTCTAAAATGTTTTGGCAGTATTCTTTGTAAGAGCAGTTGGGAAGTTGTTCGACAACCTCAATATATCTCTCTTTTGTAATGAATCTTAGGTTGTATGCAATTTCTTCGAGGCAGGCAATCTTTAGCCCCTGGCGTTTTTCTATTGCATGAATGAATTCGCCGGCTTCTATCAGGTTTTCGGGTGTTCCCGTATCTAACCATGCAACACCCCTGCCTATCAGCTCTACGTTTAGTTTGCCCTGCTTTAGGTATTCTTTCTGTACATCTGTAATTTCTAACTCACCGCGTTCGCTTGGCTGCATATTCTTAGAGATTGCAGCTACCTGTTTATCAAAAACATATAGCCCGGGTATAGCAAAATTTGATTTAGGCTTTGTGGGCTTTTCTTCGATACTGACTACTTCATTTTTGTTATTAAATTCTACAACCCCATAAGCAGAGGGGTTATTAACCCGATAGCCGAATACAGTGCCGCCTCTGTTGTTTTCTAAAGCATTTCTTAGGAAATCCAGCTTTCCGTAAAAGAGATTATCGCCGAGTATGAGCAATACCTGATCATCACCGATGAATTCTTCGCCATAGATGAATGCTTCGGCTATTCCTTTCGGCTCTATTTGCACTTTGTATTGAATATTTATTCCCCAATTATTTCCGTCTCCTAATAATTTTTCGAAGTTGGGGGTATCCTGTGGTGTGGATATTATCAACACATCTCTGATGCCCACGAGCATCAAAATAGCCAATGGGTAATAGATCATCGGCTTGTCATAGATTACTTGCAATTGCTTGCTAAACACTGCTGTCATGGGGTATAGACGAGTTCCGCTGCCTCCAGCGAGAATTATTCCTTTAGTTGGCATAATATTTTCTTTATGATTATTGAAAAATAACAAAAAAGTAATATACATAAGTTTAATTTTATTTTGAAATAATATATATAGATATTATCTTGACTTCTTTAAAATACATAACTGGATAAAGAAATGGAAATCATATTATCGGTAAATTTTGCTAATGACAGAACGTATATCGCTGGGCTAAAACCCACAGAAACTGGCATAGAGCTTGTTTATATCAACTCCACAGAGCATAGTATTGATCTGGAGGAAGAAATTGATCTTAACAATCCCGAAGGCAATATGTCGCTACTCGGATCTCAAGAGCTTGAAATTGCCCTTGACGATCTGCCTATAGAACCAACTCAGCTTACTGTAACTTTGCCTATTGACAGTGTGCTTATATCCCAATTCCCCGGCGATGATTCTTTGTCTGAAAAAAAGCTCAAGGAATTGGTCAATCTTGAGATCCGCCAGAAATACCCACGATTCGATACCTCAGATTTTATGGCAAATATTATTCCTTTATCAGCAAAAAAAGATAAAAAAAGTATGCTGATGGGAGTAATCATCCCCAAGAAAAGTTACGAAAATTGCAAGAAAATCCTCAAACCACTGAATATGCTAATATCCAGAATTGAGCTGGGCCAGTTTACTACCCACTCTTGCTTTTTGTATAACTATCCTGAGTATTTGCAAAAAAATGTCATGTTGCTCGGTATCGAAAAGAAATTTGTCGATATTTCTATATTGAAGAAGGGCAAACCGCTTTACTATAATACTGCAAAATTCGTTCAGCCAAATGAAGTTGGCGAGATCATGATGATTGAGTTCGATAAAATTCAGACTGAATACGTAGATCAAATAGACGCAGCATTTTTTTATGGACCTAATCTGACTAAAGATTTCCTGGACATGATGAAGCCGAATGTGCTTGCTTTTGTGCCTGAAACTGGCAGAGTTAATGCTTTCCGTATGATGAGCACTAATTTAGAGAAACGCGATAGAGAATATGCCTCGCGTGTCTCTCATATTTTCCCACCATGTGTGGGCGGAGCTATACCTGCTTATTACAAAAAGCTTGCAATTATATAATATGAGGATCATAAGTGGTATATATGGGGGCAGGAGAAATCCCAAAAAAGCTCCCGCAGGTGTACGCCCTACTGCGGATGCCGTTAGGGAAAGTATTTTCAATTCACTTTCTAATATGATTGATATTCAAGGAAAGAAGTGTCTGGATATTTTTGCAGGGACTGGTGCTATGGGCTTCGAGGCGTTGAGCAGGGGGGCGAGCCATACTACGTTTGTCGAAAAGAACAAGACTACTGCCGGGTACATTAGCCATACTGCTGAAATATTCAATATCCCTAAGCAGGATTTCAGAGTGGTTCAGCAGTCTGCGATGAAAGCTCTTGAAAATAGTTTAATTAAAGATGCTAAATTTGATATTTGCTTTTTGGACCCACCTTATAAATTGAATATTTTATCTCAGGTTTTAGAAAAGATGTTGAATCTTTCGATCATTGATTCAGATACAATCATTACTGTAGAAAATTCTTCAGCTGCCGGCTTTATTTTACCTGAAAGATATAAGATGATCAAAGAGAAAAAATATGGAATGACTAAAGTGATCTTTTTGCGTTTATGATCATTTTCTGATAAGTGTTTCGAGCTCTTCTATTAGTTGTTGCTTTGATTTGCCATCCACGTAGAGGTAATCGCCGGCATCTTTGTTTCTGTATGTCCAGCCGCAAATAAGCTTTAAATTATTGATGTCTTCGGGTGTATAGATATCATTTTCGGTATGGCCATTAAAGAAGATTTCGTGTATTGTGTCGGAGAGCGGGTCAATATCATTTTTACAGAGGAAGGTTTCTTTGTGAATGAGCTTGCCTGATCGCATCAGGAAAATTTCTACAGCAGGAACATCCGAAAAAGCTGGCAGTACAAGCACAACACTATTTTTGTTAATTGAAGTAGGTATGTTCTTGTCGCGTTCAAATAGTTTCCTAAGCTCTATGATCTGCTCTTTTAGCTGTTGAGCTCTTTCAAATTCCAAAGTATTTGCGAACTCTTCCATTTTTTTCTGTAATTGATTTATTATTCCATTAGAAAAACCTGAGAGGAAATAGCGGACTTTGTCGAGTTCTTTGTTGTATTCTTCTTTACAAATGGCACCGGAGCATGGGGAATAACATTTCTTTACATGATAATAGAAGCAAGGGGTTTGGTTACCACTCTCAGAGAATTTTCTTTCGCATTTTCTAAGCTTGAACTGTTTTGCTATTGAATTGATTATTTCGTTTACGAGATACATACTTCTGAATGGTCCGTAGTATTCTGCATTATCCTGTTCAATAGTATGTGTGGCTTCAATAATAGGGTATTTCTCACCGGTGGTAATACGGATAAAAGGATACTCACGGTAAACCTTGTCAACTGTGTTAAAGGGAGGTCTGTGGAATTTTATCTCGCTTGATTCCAAAAGTATGGCTGAGAGCTCGCTGGAAGTGATCGTCCAAGTCAGATCGTAGGTCTTTTTGAGCATATTCGAGATTTTTTTTGAAGTTATTGGCTCGGCGTTAAAGTATGATCTAACTCGTTTTTTTAGCGATTTTGCTTTGCCGATATAAAGTATTTTGCCTGTTTTGTCTTTATAGTAATACACACCTGGGTTGTCTGGCAGCAGATTTAGTTTTTGCTTTAACCTTTTGAAGGTGAGTGTAGGAACGCGGAAATTCCTGATTGGTTTATTTTGCAGTGCCAGTAGTTCGTCTTTGTTGTGTATATTGTGGTCTTTTTCTGCTAATTCCATTAATTCTTTTAGTATGAGTGCCGTTGCCGCAGCATCTCCGAAAGCTCTGTGCCTGTTAAATAGCTGAATATCGAAGTATTCGCATAGCGACCCGACATTTTTCTTCAGATTCTTTACTAATATTCTGCGAGATAGTTTTAGAGTGCAAAGCCGTTCTACAGGGGGCATCTCTAATTCGAGCCGATCGAAAGTAGCTCTTACAAAGGACCAGTCGAAACTTGCATTATGAGCTACAAAGACGGCGTTTGGCATAGAAAGTATTTTATGTAATTCTGGAATAACTTCAGTTTCTTCGGAAGCTGTATAAACCATATTGTTAGAAATACCCGTCATTTTTGCAATGAACGATGGTATGAACTGATGTGGATTTATCAGCGAGGAGAATTTTGAGATAATTTCTCCTCCCAGCAGAGTAACCGCTGCTGCTTCTATGATCCTGTTTTTATCGGGGCTTGAGCCGGTAGTTTCCAAATCAACAACGATAAAAGGTGTTTCCCAGATACTGAGCATTTCTTTGCTATTATTCAATTTCGTTTTTCTTCATTTTTCATAATACTAATATATTAAAAACCGATAAAAATATCTATCTTTGTATTTAGGAAATGATTAATAATTCAAAAAAAATCAAAATATCATTATAGGTTGTTATGGAAAAAACGAAACAGATAGACAACAAAAAAGTTCAAAGCAAAGCAGCTTCATCCTGGTCAAGGTCGGGAGTGTTTAAGTTCTTGCATGATTACCCATATATATTTGTTTTTTTGCTGGCTGTAATAGTTTTTGCCCAGACAGTTACTTTCGATTTTGTTCATTTGGATGATCACGCCATAGTTGGCGAGATATTAGCTGGTGTAGGTAGCATATCGAATATTTTTAATAGTTTTACTGAAGGTTATGGCGGCAATTTTTATAGGCCCTTGCAAACTTTTACTTTTGTAATAGATATGGAGCTAAGCGGAGGAGCTGCCTGGTCTTTTCATCTTGGCAATCTGCTGCTCCACAGTTTTACGGCTGTAGGTGTATATTATCTGTTCAGAAGTATGAAATATAATGCAATGAAATCATTGATAGCTGCTTCGTTGTTTGCTGTTAATCCCATAATGACTCATGCCGTTGCGTGGATACCCTCCCGCGGCGATCTTTTGTTTGGGTTTACTGTTGTAATTGGCTTTATTGGGTTCCTGAAATATTTAGATACAGGTAAATGGAAATATTATATTTTGCATATTGCCGGCTTCCTGCTAGCATTTTTCTCTAAGGAAACGGCTGTATTTTTTCCTGTTTTATGCTTTTCATATTTGTTGATCTTCAAAAATAAAAAGAACATATTTTCTAAGCAGAATATATATCTATATTCAGGTTGGTTCTTATCTGGATTATTATGGTATTATTTACGAAGTTTATCCGTAAAAAATGTTCCGGATATGCGAGTGCTCGGTATTGATCAATTTTTGGATAATTTCCCTATGATCCCTGAGACAATAGCAAAATTCATAGTACCCGTTTATATTTCTGTTATGCCTACTTTTAATATTATATTAATAGTTGCGGGAATAGTGCTTTTTGTTTTAATTGTTACGAGGATGCTAACAAGTAAAGAAAAGCGCTACAGCGAATATCTTTTCGCTGCTATTTGGTTCTTTGGATTTCTTTTTCCTGTTATGATCTTTCGCCATCCTGATTCTGATAAATTTTATGACTATTTAGACCACAGGGCATATCTTCCGTTAATTGGTCTGATATTAGCACTTCTAATTAGCATCCCCGAAAAATGGAAAGATCTCAGAATAAAAAGAAACGCACTGATATTTCTTATCCTTATTTTAGTTTTATCTGGTTTATCTTTATACCAAGCTAAAAGTTACAGAAATCCTGTCAAATTCTGGGTCTCAGCTATTAAATATGACAATACAAGACCAAACTTTTATTATGGCCTGGGCTTTTATCTCATCAAAAAGGAAACCGAATATGAAAGATCCAGATTGATGTTCAAAAAGGTAGTTGAACTTGACTCTACTAACAGCAAGGGCTATGCTCAGTTGGGTTATATTGAAATGAAGCTCAAGAATTATCAGGATGCCGAAAAATATTTAGTGCAAGCTATGAGATACGATGCCGGGAACAAGGAAGCCCCAATTAATCTATCGGCTGTGTATAACAATACTAACAAACATTCGAAGTCAATAAGACTTTTAAATGAGTATTTAAGGCGTTATCCGAATGACACTAATGCTTTCTTGAATCTCTTTGAGGCGCATCGAAGATTGAATAATTATAAAGAAGCATATTCTATAGCACTTAAGCTAACGAAGCTAAATATAAATAAGGATTATTTCTCGGCATTGCT
>CAYQTZ010000026.1:0-14920 GCA_964420565.1 uncultured Hyphomicrobiales bacterium | reverse complement strand
TAAGATATTATGGCGGCAAGATTGAATATTGCCAACCTAATCTAAAAGCAAGGGAAGAAACTTTGCAACAAATCATTGATAAAACAGGAGCTGTATTTGTTCATCCATATAATGACTTCTATGTAATATCCGGACAGGGCACTGCCGCTTATGAATTGATTAAAGAGGTAGAAGACCTCGATTATATTATCTGTCCCGTAGGTGGAGGAGGTTTACTAAGTGGTACATTACTTGCTATCGCTGGACTCTCTGCAAATACAAAAGTAATTGCCGCCGAGCCAAAGGGTGCCGATGATGCTTACCGATCAATAAAATCAGGAAAAATAATACCCTCCGAAGATCCCGATACAATATGCGACGGATTGCTTACCTCTCTTGGCACTATAACTTATCCTATTATCAAAAAATATGTCTATGACATTATTACTGTTGATGATTCATTTACTATTCAGGCAATGAGACTGATATGGGAAAGGATGAAAATTATTGTGGAACCATCTGCTGCTATCACTCTTGGCTTATTATTACAAAATAAAGGGTTTATTAATTGCAAAGTAGGAATTATTTTATCAGGTGGGAATGTTGATTTAGACAATCTACCGTGGATAGTAAAAGAATCATAATGAATATTCATGGAAAAAAGTGGACAAAAGTCAAGATTTCGGGCTTTATACTCGGAATCACTTTTTTTATAGTGTTATATTTCTTCAACCCCTTTAGCATCAATGATGCCGCTAATAATACTGCCGCTATTGCAGCATTGATGGCTTGCTGGTGGATGTTCGAAGCCATACCTCTCGGAGCTACTGCTCTGATCCCTGTCTTACTGTTCCCTTTGTTAGGAGTGATAGAAAGCAAAACTGTGGCATCTGCTTATTTCAACAGCACTATGATGCTTTTCCTGGGTGGTTTCTTTATTGCGATAGCTATGGAAAAGTGGGATTTACATAAAAGAATATCACTAAGAATATTAAGTGTTATCGGGGGAACGCCATCTCGAATGTTACTTGGTTTTATGATCGCTACTGCATTTCTATCAATGTTCATTTCCAACACAGCCACAGCCATTATGATGCTGCCAATAGGAATAGCGGTAATTACTGCCATGGAAGAAAGCAACAGCAAAGCTGGGAGTAAAAAGTTTGCTATATCATTATTACTTGCTATTGCTTATTCCTCGTCTATCGGTGGAATTGCTACATTGGTCGGAACTCCACCAAATCTTGCTTTCCATAGAATATACGCAATCACTTTTCCAAATGCTCCTGAGATATCTTTCGGGAACTGGATGCTATTTGGTTTGCCGCTATCCATACTCCTACTTGCTGTATTGTGGTTTTTTCTGGCAAAAGTAATGTATCGCTTACCTGCAGAGCTTCAAATTGGGAAAAATATAATAATAAATGAAGCTAAGCGAATAGGCAAAATCACTTCTGAAGAGAAATCTGTTTTGATAGTGTTCATACTTACCGGATTGCTTTGGATATTCAGGAGTGATCTCCAGCTTGGAATAGTAAAAATACCCGGTTGGTCTTCATTACTGATGTTTGGTGAGTTTATTGATGACGGCACTGTAGCTGTATTCATGTGTATTTTGCTCTTCCTCATACCTTCATCGCAAAAAAACAGCAAAGTCCGGTTACTTGCAGCTCAGGATTTTAAAAAACTGCCTTGGGAGATTGTAATATTATTTGGTGGCGGCTTTGCTTTGGCTCAGGGATTTCACGATTCCGGATTATCAGGGATAGTAGGTACATATTTCAAAAGTTTTGCCGGAATACCAGAGATATTTGTAGTAATTATTATCTGCACATTCCTGACTTTTCTAACGGAATTAACTTCCAACACTGCCACTACCCAAACTATACTGCCAATTCTGGCAGGAATATCTATTTCAGCGGGAATGAACCCGCTTTTCCTGATGATACCAGCTACTATTTCAGCTTCATGTGCATTTATGCTGCCCGTGGCTACACCCCCAAATGCTATAATCTTTGGCTCGGGCAGACTTGAGATCAAAGAAATGATTCGTATGGGCATCGTTATGAATATCATAGGGATTATCGTAATTTCGATTGTTTTTTATTTCCTCGGATGTTCAGTATTTAACATTGAACCAAATGTAATGCCTACATGGATAAAATAAAATTGATATTTTCATCGTATTTATTTCACTTTGTTTTCTTTAGTTTATCCAATGGTCATATCTGTATTTCCTTGAGGAAAGTCTGCATATATTAATGCGTTGAAGTTTTCTGATCTTGTGCCTATTGCAAAACAAATATGATTGTTGCAGAATTATTTATTCTGTCAACATTCATATAATTTTACTTTATGGTAAATAATTGTGGAGATGGCGGGAGTCGAACCCGCGTCCGAAGAGCTTCACCCTGAGCTTCTACATGTTTAGCTTTTTTATGAGTTCTCGCAAACCTGGTTGCCAAAAAGCAGGCCCTTGGTTTGCCAGCGTTAGTTTTGTTTCACAAAAGTTCCCCAACGCATTAACTTTTGCTATCCTATCTGTTTTCGACACCTGAGAGCAAGCCGACAGGCAAGCCCGCAAACAGATGTGGCCGTCGTAAGTTTACGCAGCCAATGCAAATTCATTATTGGCATTTCTTAAGTTTGACGGTTGTATTTACGTGCAACACCGACTGAGCACGACATGCGACTACAAGCATCCATCACCTCGTCGAAGCCATTTCATCCCCAAATTTTCAAAGACCTAATACATTAACGATATTATGGTATATTTATTTTCTATCTGTTAATAATTTGTTAATGTAAAAGATTGTGTTTTGCTTCCAGATTTTTTAATGCTTTTTTGCCTCTACTTTTGAATCCAGGGCTTAAATGGGGCATCTGAGTTTTAATAATGGCTATTAGTTCGGGGCTGATCTCAGGATATTTTTCTGCTGTTCGTTCAAGAATATCTAAAGCATAAACTTTAATGGCTATTCTTTCAACGTTAGTTCCTAACCAATCGAAGCATATTTTAGTAAGCCAACCCAAATCATCTTCGTCTTCTGGTAGCGGCGACAGAGCGAAAATCCGCAAATAATTGAATACAAGACTTTCGTCTCTAACAGTTGGTAATACGGATAATATTTTTTTGAAATATGGGATTGCGACAGTGCTATCCTTTAATATTACTTCACAAATAGATCTGGTAGCTCTCGAAGATATTTTTGGGGTTTGTGAAAGCGCAACATCCATCATTTCACCGAAAAGCTTTTCATCTCCATCAATCACTATGGATGCGTTTATTACTGCCTGCTTTGAGCTATCGAACAAAAGCTCTTCAACTTTATTTTTCATATTGAATAATTATTATCAAAATATTCTAATATTTCTTATTAATATCAATCAAAAAAAGGATGAACCTAAAAAAAGCATTCATCCTTTGTTATAATATATTTTCTGTCAGATTACATTTCCTTATATGGATTTGGTCCGACCTCTTCTATTACCTTAGCGAAATTATTTAAAATTTCTGGTATTTTATCATATTCGTCTATAGCAAGCTGGTGAAGCTCTACTCTTTCAGGCTCGAGAACGAGTTGCTTCAGTTTTTCCTGTACGTTTTCCATTCTTCTGTTAGCAAGTTCGCTTCCTTTGATATAATGGCATTGGTAATCATCGCCAAATTTGCAACCTATCAGTATAGCTCCGTCAAAACCTTGGGAAAGAGAATCTGCTATCCAGCTTGTATTTACAGAACCGAGGCATCGCACAGGGATTATCCTAATATAATCGGATATCTTAGTGCCTGCTCTTGCGGCAATTTCAAGTGATGGATAAGCATCGTTTTCGCACATGAAAGCGATAATACGTGGTGTGGCTTCGCCATCTTCTTCTTCCGTAGGCACATAAATTGATTTTATCATCTGCGAAACTATATGTACTGAGAAATCCTGGAAGCTGATGATCCTTTCCGGGCATGCTCCCATACAGATACCACAACGGCGGCATCTGTTAGGATTATAAAGCGGTGTGCCCTTCTTGTCCTCATCAAGTGTGCCAAACGGACATTCTTCGGTACAGCGTTTACATTGGGTACATCTTTGCAGGAAGAAATCAGCAAAAGCTTTTTCGCCCGAACGTGGATGTACGGCTAATCCCTCGCGTACGCTTTCTACGCATTGAATAGCTTTCAGAGCTGCACCATAACCATCTTCTTTACAGCCGACAAGGTCCATGGGTGAGCGTACAGTACCCGCGGCATATATACCCGTTCTTCTGGTTTCATAAGGGAAACAGATATAGTGGGAATCAGGGAATCCATATTTTAGTAATGGTAAATCCGGCCCCTGTCTGTAAGTCAAATTGATTATTCTTGGAGCATTTTCTATTTGTGCTTCAATTTCAGCTTCCGCTTCTTCGGCAGCAACATCTGCATCTTCTTTGGATACCGGAGCGGCAGGCATTGTTGATTCAATTGCTTTATCTGGTGTATCGGCAATTTTGTTGGATTCTTCTACTAAAGTAGAAGGTACCATACCAGTAGCCAGAACAACCATATCGGCACTTATCTCAATATTTTCTCCAAGTAACGTATCGTCAATATCGAGTATTACATCTCCGTTTTCATCCTCACGGATGTCTGTAATATTTCCTTTTGTCAGGAATATATTATCTTCATTCTGGACTCTTTTATAAAACATCTCATAGCTACCCGGTGTACGCATATCTTTATAAATGATATAAATCTTTGCATCAGGATATTTTTCGCGTACATACATTGCCTGCTTCAAAGAAGTCATACAGCAAACCGAAGAGCAATACATCTGGTCTTTTAGGTCGCGTGAGCCGGCGCATTGGATAAATACCACGCTTTTCAAGCCTTCACCGTCGAACTGACGTTTAATATTGCCATTTTTAGCGAGCTCTTCCATCTCTACATTTGTTACAATATTTTTTATCTTTCCATAGCCAAGATGCTTGAGTTTTTCGGTCTTTGTATGGCGGAAGCCAGTTGCCTGTATTATTGCACCAACCTGAAATTCTTTAACAAATTCGCCAACATTGGCGGTAACATCAAAAAGCCCTGGCTGACCTGATGTTTTTTCTATTGTACATTTTTTTAATACTTCAATTTTCGGATGGGATTCCACTTCTGCAACAAGTTCTTCGCAGGTGTTTGGTTCGGGGTCCATATAAGGATCCTTGGTAGGAGTGATCTTATACATTTTTCTATAATATCCGCCAAGCTGATCTTCTTTTTCGGTAATAACTACTGAATATCCAGCTTTGGCAGCAGCCAGAGCAGCATTCATACCTGTGTAACCACCGCCGATAACCAATATTGTATCATTGATGTCAAGGACTGTCGGCTCGGGCAATGTACCTGCCATGGCTTTTGCCAAGCCCATTTTCATATAGTCAAAAGCAAGCATCTGAGTGCCTTTGGTGCGTGGCTCGTGCGTCCAGGCAACACCTTCGCGAAGGTTTACTCTTTCGACCCATGTTCCGTTAAATTTAAATAACTCTGTGTGGTATCTCATTGAAGAACCGCCTAATATTACCGCGTCGAGTTCTTCGGTTTCAATATCTTTTCGGACTTGCTCAGCTCCTTTGCTGGTCATAAGATCTGGCATGACCTTGCAAAACTTTACGTTATCATCATTTTGTAAATCTTCGGCGAGCTTTTCGCAATCAATTACTTCGCCGATGTCGAAGCCTGAGCAAATATATGCGCCAATTTTTTTTACATCTGCCATATTATTTACTCCCTTTTATTGTATGTATTGCTTTAATTGCTACGCCTGTGGCATCCCGAACGACTCCTGCTACATCTTTTGGTCCTGTGCAAACGCCGCAACCGTGAATACCTGTCTGTGGCATATCTTTTACAAAACCGTTTCTATCGAGGAGCTTTTTGTCAACCTGTTCGATATATGAAGTGGTTGGCTGCATACCTGTGGCAAGCACAACAAGATCAACTTCCTGCTGTCTTAGTTTACCTGTGATAGTATCTTCAGCTTCGACTATGTAAGTATCGGCACCATATTCCTGAAATACCTTAGCTACTTTACCCCGATGCCATTGAATTTTTTTATCCTGCTGTGTTTTCCAGTAAAACTCTTCGAAGATACCGTGGGTTCTAACATCTATATAAAATATATGAACATCTGCTTCGGGGTATTGCTCGCGAATATACTGCGCCTGTTTCATTGAAGCCAAGCAGCAGATAGATGAACAAAATTCCATATGAAGTTCATCTCTTGATCCTGCACATTGGCAGAAAGCAACGCTTTTTATCTCTTTATCGCTTCCCGGGATCTTGATCTTTCCATTATAAGGTCCGCTCGGAGAAGCCAATCTTTCCATTTCGACATTACGTATAACTCCTGGATATTTCCCATAGCCGAGTGTTTCTAACTTTGTAGCGTCATAAGGGTCCCATCCAGTAGCCCAGATCACTGTCTTTACGTTCAGATCGACGGTTTCTTCTTTTTGATCTAAATCAATAACATCAGAGAAATTTGATGCTAACATTTTTGCTTCTTCATCGCTGCAAGCAGCTTTATCAAATACGTATTCCAGCGGGAAAGCATTGTTATAAGGCAAATAAACCAACTTAGTATTATCCAAGCCAAGATTAAATCCGTTAGGTCTTTCTAATGCTATAGCTTCAGCAGCACGTTCGCATTGCTTATCATCTGCATTTTCTTTGATATAGCGTGGTTTAATTTTAATCTTTGCATTAAAATTGCCCGGCTTACCGGTAATTTCGGTTACTTCGGATAAAGTCATAAGCTTAACCTTATCGTTGTCTCTAATCCTTTTGAAGTTTATTTCCAGCCCGCAAGTGGGAGGGCACATCTTCGGGAAATAGAGATTAATCCTGGCGACCCTGCCGCCAATAAACGGCTCTTTTTCGACCAGAGCAACCGTAAAGCCCGTTTCGGCAAGCTCTAAAGCTGCCGATATGCCTGCTATTCCGGCTCCTATGACCAAAGCGTCGTAGCTTATAGGTTTGTGTTCCATAAAATCAGTTTCCAATATTCATTTATAAAAATATTACAATTTGCATATAAAACAGTTTTATCATTTATACAAAATGAAAATATATAACTCATAGAACCTTATTACAAATATAAGTTATATAATGTATTCGCTATGTTGCACATGCTTCGCAATAAAAAAATATATGAATTAGAGGATTTAGCTATTATACTACTGAGTTCCAATCATTGAATAGTAATATTTCAATTTATTACTTTTCTAAAAATATTTCAAATTTCATTCTTGATCAAAAATTCATCATATAGATTAGATTCATTTTTATTAACTTAGTTATCATAAGAAGATATCTATAAAAATTTTCTATGATGTGAATAGCTTTCTTGATGTGAAAAAATCAGTTTTAATCGAATCCTAATAATTCTATATTTATAAATATTCTTCGATTTTATTTAAATAATTTTTACTTTAGATCACTGCATTTCGGATTAAGTATTATTAGATATTTGTTTGCTTTTTTTCTAAAGTATATCAGCTCTCTCTCATCACTCCCTTTGTTGTATCGTAAAGTGCCGATCTGTAGCAAAAGGAGTGATAAGGATCATATTTATTTCTAATTAACTTAGATGCGCCGTTGGCATTACCCTTTTAATTTATTCACTATCGAGCATATCATTATAACGATGCTCAGAACGGTCTTTCCATGACGCTTTATGATAGGCGTAGCTGGTAATCAAAGGCAAAGCTATTGTAGCTTCGGAAAACACCATCTGTTCGTAAGTGGTTTCCACTTTGCCCCATGAGCTGGCTTCCTGCAAAGTTGAGCCGGAGAGTCCACCGTCTCTTTCGTCAGCCACTGTTATCTGAATGGCATATTTGTGCATATCAGCTTCTATCTCGAGTATGTCGCATGCTACTACAACATCTTGTGTAAAATTCTTTGGCACTCCGCCACCAACCATGAATATGCCTGTTTGTTTTGCTGCAATTTTTACTTTAGTTAGCTCCAGAAAATCTTTTGCTGAATCTAAAGAAAGATGTTTTTCCTTATTATGCCACTGGTGATGGATAAGCCCGAAACCTGCGGAACAATCAGAAAAGGCAGGGACAAAAATTGGGACTCCCATTTCGTAACAAGTACGGACCACCCTTGACTCCCCCCTGTTATTTTCTGCTAACCAGCTGCCCATTTCCCTGATAAACTCACGAGAGCTGTAGGGACGCGGCTCTAAGGAATTAGCTATTTCGGCTATCGTCATATCGCATACACGCAGGTCTTCTTCGTCAATGAATGTATCGTAAATCCTGTCTATCATCAATTCTCTCATTTCATTATCATTTACAAATGGTGTTCCCTGATAATGCTTAAAGCCGAGTGCCTCGAAAAAGTCCTGATCAACGATAACCGCACCAGTAGATACAATGGCATCAACCATATTATTACGCACTAAATCTACTACTATATCTTTGAGGCCGGCACTGAATAAAGAACCTGCTAAAGTCAGAATAATTGAACATTCTTTATCTTTAAGCATCATATCGTAAATATCTGCGGCTCTGTATAAATTGCGTGCCTGAAAGGCTGTTTTTCCCATTTGCTCGACTAAATCTACTGTATTGATCTTCTTAATATCAATATGCTTAACTAACTGGTCTTCTCTGAGGAAGTCTTTTCTTTGGGACATTGCTTGCTCCTAATATCTATTAAATAAAGTATTAAATATCAATAAAATGTAAGTTTTCATATCTGGCGGGAGTATTCTTTTAGGTACTCTAACTCATGAACTGACAAGGAGTCTTTACCCTGTTCGTTGATCTTGTCAAGTATCTCGTTCAATCTATCCTCGGTAAACGTAAATTCGTGATCATGATAACGAAAATCATCTAACTCATTTTGGTATTTTCTTCGTTCTCTTTGTGCTATCATCGCCATGGAAAGTTCTTCAGGTTTTGGAATGTCTAAATCCGGGAATTCATTTCTTTTGTTCTTTGTAGCTCTCTTTAGCATACGTAACTGTATGAATAATAGCGAACCAGTAATTATACCAATAGTTGCAGAGGCAGAGCTGGTAATAAGTAATTCCATATTGCCCGTAATATAAGAACGAGCCAAAAGAACGGAAATCCATGCAAAAGCTACTAAAGATACTAACATTCTGGCTTTACTTGGTCTGAAACTGGAAAAATCTGCTTTGTTACCAAAATAAAGCAGCGAATATAAAGTAAGCACGAAGAAAGATATTCCTTCCATTCCTCCCATGGCTATGTTTTCTTTCCAGAATAAAAGAGTTAGTATTATACCCTGAAGCAAAATAAGCAAAGACACAACAAAAGGGAAAATATACCTGCCTATATATTGCTCTACTTTTGGTCCAACAATAGAAAAAGTAAAACCAAAAAGCAAAATACCTTCTAATGAATTAGCTGCAAATGGAAAGGAAACTAAACGCCAAAACTCCCATTGCTTTAGTACCAGATCAGGATTCATAGCCAGTACATCGGCTATAACTCCATCAAACAGGTAGTTGAGCAAATATAGCAATCCTCCCAGAAATAATATTCTGTGGGAGATCTTGTCAATATAAAAGAGTTTTGCCATAGTCTTTTTTAAGGTTAAATTAATCGAACAAACCTTCTCTTAAATGTATAGACACATGAGAGCAGAATTTGTTGAAAAATTTATTTTAAATTATCTATTAAATCATCTACTTTCTTAATATCGACATTTTCGAAATAATCTTCATTAATTGCTATCATAGGCGCACCTCCGCACGCTCCCATGCATTCCACTTCTTCTAAAGAGTATTTGCCGTCGGTGGTGGTATCCATATGTCCGATACCAAGCTTCTCGCTTACGTGCTTAAAAATCTCATCTCCTGCTCCAAGCATACACGACACATTGGTACAAACCTGAATATGATGCCTACCCATCGGCTTTTTGAAGTACATGGTATAAAAGCTGGCTACTCCATGCACATGAGAATAGGAAAGACCGAGCAAATCGGCTACGTACCGTTTTACATCATCTGATATCCAGCCCCATTTTTTTTGAGACATCCACAATAGCGGCATTAAAGCGGCTTTACTTTCGGGATAATGCGATTTGATCTCTTCAACTCTTTTTAACTCTTCTGCGGAAAAACTAATTTCCATAATCTCTTACCTGATTATCTTTTCAAATTTCTTTTAGAATAACTTTACAAATTAAATAATTTAAGACGAATAAAAAAAATCATTACATCTATTTTTTCAGGCGGCTGACAAACATTCGGATAGACAGCCAGTGCTTCATAGTGATCAGCAGTTTGTGAATAGCCGATACTCTTATCTTTTTCTTATATACGTTAAAATCATTTAGCTCAATTTTTTCAAGCAATCTATAATAAATTGCGTCCATAATTTCCGCGGCATATATTGTAATTCTTTCGTCGGGGTGCAATGATTTTCTTGCTCGATGATAGTATTCTCTTACTCTTTTTGCTTGAAAACGCATCATTTGCACAAAGTTGTCATTATAATTCTCGTCTATTATATCCTGCTCAGTTAATCCGAATTTAGCGAGGTCTGCCCTTGGGATATAGATATATCCTCTATCTTTGTCAATCTTTATGTCTCTTAATATATTCGTTAATTGTAATGCGTAACCAAGATTTACAGCATAATCCTTTGTCTCTTCGTATTTATGACCAAAAATTTCTATGGAGATAAGCCCGACCACGCTTGCTACGCTATAACAATAATCCTTTAGCTCTTCGAAGGTGTTGTATCTGTTTTGGAAAAGGTCTCTTTTACAGCCGTCTATCAGAGTCAGGAAGTATTGTTTGGGTATATTGAATCTCCTGATGACTAATTCAAATGGCTTGAGCATATGGCTGTTTATCTTGCCATTATATATTTTTTCTATTACATCTTCCCAAAGTATCAAACGCTGAAGTTTTAATGCTATATCTTCTTCAGTTTCAGTTGGTGTGCTGTCCACAATATCATCAATATAGCTGCAGAAAGCATAAACCGAACTAATAGCACTTCGCTCATCTTTGGGTAAAAAAGAGAAAGAATAGGCAAAATTTGACTTTTCGACCAAAGGTGGATCTACCTTTTCGAAAGTTGCTAATTCATATTGACTTATTGGTTTCATACAGTTAGGGCACTTAGCATAATTTTAAAAAGATCATATTTATATAAACGAGGTCTCTCAATAAAAATTTTGTTCCCCATATCTTTCGTCTTCTTTAATATACACTCTCCACCATTAATTGTTGCAGCGATTTCAAGTTTTAATCTATATGGTTTCAAATAATTCACTAAAGATTTCCCTTCGTCAAATAAAGACTGCGTTTTATCATAAAGTTCCTCAAGCATTTTTTCGATTTTTGTATCTGTTGATAATTCAAATATTTCTTTGATGTCAATTTTATATTTTGAAATAACAGTTTTGGGAATATACACACGATTTCTTTTTAAATCAAGTGAAAAATCCTGCCAGAAATTTACAAGTTGCAAGGCGGTGCATATTTTATCTGAATAATAAACGGTTTTATCATTATATATATCAAATATTCTTAGTATCAGCTCGCCGACAGGGTTAGCTGAATGGCGGCAATAATCAAATAATTCATCGAAGTTTTCAGGTTGTCGGAAATTTACATCCATTGAAAATGCCGTGATTAATTTCAGGAACGGGCTGTCTGGTATTTCCAGCTTGTTTTGCATATCGCTTAGCGCCCAAAATATTGGATGCGTTGAATGAACTTTATTAATCAGTATCTCTTTGTAAGATGCCAGCATCCCAAGTCTCTCACTTTTCTCTGCATCTAATTCATCAGCTATGTCATCTGCTATTCTGGCAAAAGCATAAACTGCGAAAACATATTTTCTTTTGCGCTTAGGTATGAATAAAGAGCCGACAGGGAAGTTCTCGTAATGCCCCAGAGCTATCTTTTCGCAAAAAGTGTAAGCTTCATCTAAGGATGATACTGCATAATCTCCGCCATTCGTTTCAATTAAATTATAAAGCTTATCAGCAGATACCAGCATTACCCGACCATTCATTATTAAATTTTTTACAGAAGACGAAAAATAGTATGATAATGTTTTGTTCTTATATTATATTTATATGAAAAGATGAGATTCAAAGCATCTATCAAACAATGAATCTTGGTATTATCTTTGGCAATCGAGTGAGAGTTTCATAATTAATTGATTTTGATAGATCTGAAAATGATGCTACACTAATATCATTTTTCCCTTGTTTGCCTATCATTACTACTTCATCGCCAAGATTAGCTGAATGAATATCAGTTATATCAACCAGCATCATATTCATATTAACATTCCCCACCACGTGCGCTTTCCTGTGATTGATAAGAACGTGTCCAATATTGCTCAGCGACCTGCTGAATCCGTGAGAATAACCTACAGGCACAATAGCTATTCTTTCATTGCGTGAAGCCATATAGGCGCTGCCATACCCTACAAATTTCCCTGCGGAGATATTTTTTATGTTCATTATTTTGCTTTTCCATGACAAAATACGATGCAAAGGGTCGCGTGTAAATTTGTTATCGTCTGATAATAGATTATACATTCTGGTTTCTTTGCTGGGCCAATAGCCATATTGTGCTATGCCTATTCTGACCATATCCATGATTGTATCGGGATAAGTCAAGGTCGCAGCCGAAGATGCTGTATGGAAATACTTTGGAATAATTCCATTCGATCTGAATATATCTGTATATTTCAGGAATCTCTCTCTTTGTTCATTGACTCTAACGAAATTTGATATGCTTTCGGCTCCTGCGTAATGAGTACATATTCCCATAATGGATAAATGTTCAGAGTTATTATTAATTAATTCAATCAGCTTGTCGAAAACATCTTCTTCGAAACCAGTTCTGTTGAAACCTGTTTCAATCTCTATATGTATCATAGCCTTTTTATAAGATTTTTTTGCTGCATTTATTGCCGATTCCAAACGACTGAAATCAAATACATAGAAAGATATTTCATTCTCAACAGCCCAAAGCATATCTACATTATCTAAATAACTCATGATCATCACTTGGGAGGAATCTTGTTTTACTTCCAGAGCCTCTAAGGCTTCGTAGGCATCAGAAACAGCGAAATAATCTATCCCGCAATTCTCTGCGAGCTTCACGAATTTATTTAAGCCATGTCCGTAAGCATTCCCTTTGATCACAGAGGCAAATTTGACATTTTTACCAATTCTCTTTTTCAGATATTTCATGCTTTATATAATTTATTTCAATACAATCTTTATCAATTCTTTAAAAATATCTATACCATCCTGAATAATATCATCATTAAAATCATAGTTAGAATTGTGGAGCTGAGGATGTTCAATTCCTGACCCCAAGCCAAACAAAGCTCCTTTGTATTCTTCGGTAAAATAGCCAAAATCCTCAGACCAAGGGAAAGGGTTCTCAGGAATGATGATTTCCTTCCCTAAGTTCTGTGCGGCTTCTATTAAAAAGTTATAGCACTGTTCATCATTGTTAGTTGCGGGGAACTCTTCAACCAATTCAAAATGCGATTTCAGATCATAAGTATCCGAAAGATGTGTCAGCATATTCAATGCTTTGGCTATCATCTTATCCATATCTTCATTATAATGACTGCGAAGAGTTGCCATCACCTCGGCAATACCTGGAGATGTGCCAAATGCTATCTCGCCGAGCCGTGCATGAATGATAGTTATCAAAGTAGAATTGCTGAACTTCGTATATTGCCCGGGGATCGCTGTCAGCCCCTGCATTAAAGCAAGCATCGCAAGCAGCGGACTTCTGCCGTTCTCAGGATGTGCTGCGTGTGAAGTTTCGCCCTTGAGTTTAAAAATTGCACCTTTGGAGGCAGAAGAAAAGATACCATTTCTCAAAATAACAGACCCTTTGGAAAAGCCCGGTAAATTATGTAAAGCAAAAGCATGATCGGGATTAAACTCTTTCCATTTTTCATCTTCGAGAATGGCTTTAGCTCCTTCAGCTATTTCTTCAGCTGGCTGGAAGAGCAAAGTAACTGATCCGTTAAGCTCATCTTTTATCCTGGATATTTCCGAAGCCAGACCAACGAGTATGGTCATATGACCATCATGACCACATTTATGGCCTGTAGCAGGATCAGAACTAAGGTAATCAAAATCGTTTGATTCTGGTATTGGCAGAGCGTCCATATCAGATCTGATCAGAATGGATCTGCCTCTATTCTTTGATTCAAAAACAGCGGCAATGCCATAACCGCCAATACCTTCTATTAACTTATCGGGTTCAAACTCACTGAGCTTTTTTGCAATTATCTCAGAAGTTCTCACCTCTCTGCCGGAAAGCTCGGCATTTTTATGCAGAACTTTCCTAAAAGCAATTAATTCAGATATTTTCATTGATCAAATTACGATTTTTTCTACAAACTTGGAATTCATTAACCTGGCGACCCCCATATAAGTAGGATGGAAATGCAATTTATCTCCTACTTGAAATCTGGTGTTGCTTTTTTTGTTGATATTCTTTCCAAGGTCATAGACTGTTAGATCGGAAGTAGTACCGATAAATTGTATATCATCGTTAACTGGAGTGATCTCATTAACGTCCACATCAAGAATTCCAAAATCAAGAATTGCTTTATAACTTCTTTCGTCAATATCATATTGATCAAATTCAGAGGAGTGCCCTACGTTACCTTCGCTTATTACCCCATCAGGGATATATCGCTTTTCTTCAATATCGATGATGCTTGATTTATATGTAAACACATCTGTATGCAGATCTTCAAATTGTTCGCCTGTAAGCGGAGTAAGCCCAAGAAATACAGCTTCACCAAGACGGAAATGATTCACAGATTTTGGAATTTTAGCCTGATTAATCAAGGGCAGAGTAATTGAGCTGCCACCGGAAATACGGTTAAGCTTAATATTAAATCTGCTTTCTAATATTTGATTATA
>CAYQTZ010000025.1:0-15507 GCA_964420565.1 uncultured Hyphomicrobiales bacterium | reverse complement strand
TATGGAGCGAATATACTCTTCGTCCCATGACTCTTCTTCCAATATTTGCTTAGTCATAGAGCAGTGCTTTTCCGGGTATTTTTCATAATCAAGGTCGTGTGCCAAACCAATAATCCCCCACTTATCCGGGTCCTCGCTATTCAACTCAGCGAAATGCCTCATTACACCTTCTACGGCGAGTGCATGATTGATCAGCGATTCAGTTTGATTATATTTTTTCAGCAATTCAAATGCTTCGTCTCTGGTTGGTATTTTTCCGCTCATTATTCTCTTACTCACAGAATTAAATTTATAAAGTAGATAAATATAACTCTTTTTGCGATATTTGCAACATTTATCAATAATTAGTGTTTATAATATTACAGAATTTATCTATATTATATATAGTATAATGCATTGAAACAAAATTTTTATCTATATTATTGGGTTATGACATGAGATATTTCTATTTACTACTTATTGTTTTTATTATGTCTTCATCTATTGCTTCGTCGCAAAAAGATGGGACTAAATTCATCAATTCTATTTCTGAGGACAGATCACAACTTGAAATGCCTAAACCATACCATAGATTTGTTGAATTTATGAAAGAAAGAGCTTATCCCGGTAAGGAGATTGACCGAGACCACCGTATCCGTGCAATCAAAGAGACAGACAAATTATTAAAACAAAAAAATAATAAATTGCTAACGCATGCCCAGCAGCCATCCTGGGAAAATATTGGTCCCTATAATGTTGGTGGGCGAATTAAAGCTATAGCTATACATCCAACAAATCCTGATATTGTCTATTTCGGAGCTGCAGCAGGTGGCATTTGGAAATCAATAGACGGCGGAGCAAACTGGGAATCACTTTTTGATAATTATAGTGCTATTGCTGTGGGTGCTTTGTCTATTGATAGAAATGATCCTGATGTCATTTACGCTGGCACGGGCGAGCCGGTTATTGGTTTTGCCAAGGATTTCCGCGGCACTCCTACCTATCTCGGATATGGCATATACAAATCTACAGATGGCGGAGATAGTTGGGAGTACTTAGCTCTTTCCACTGTAGGAGCAATATCAAGATTATGGGTGCACCCACAAAACTCTGATCTGATATATGCTGGTGCAGTCGAACGTCATTCTGGTTTCTATGTTTCTACAGACAGAGGAGAAACGTGGCAAAGAACCAGAACTGATAATGTAACAGATGTAAGTATCAATCCAAAAAACCAAAACGAAGTTGTTATCGGTGTGAATGGAAGAGGTGTTTTTTACTCATCAGATATGGGGATCACGTGGGTAAACAGAAGTGGAAAGTTTAAAGATAACTGCTCCAGAGTATCCGTTCAGATATCTAATTCAAACCCATCCGTATATTACACCTTATTAGAAGAAGGTGCCGACGACCGTGCGAGAATATATCGCTCGGATAACAAAGGCGAATCGTGGGAACAGGTTTACTTCGATAATACTTCTGGTGGCTCTTTTTTTAATGGTCAAGGCGGCTATGATAACTATATAGCTATCAAGCCAGATGATCCTTCGGTTGCTTTAGCCGGAGGGATAGATATATGGAGAACTATCAATTACGGTGGCGGATGGTCAAATGTTACTTATGGGTATTCCGGTGGAACAGTCCACGTTGACCAGCAGTGTGCAGATTTCTCACTTAGCAATCCATCGGTAGTTTATGCAGGTAATGATGGTGGTATCTATAAAAGTCTGAATGCCGGACAGACATGGATGAATGTAAATAATGACGTTCAGATCACCCAGTTCTATGCACTTGGCATAGACCATAAAAATGATAATGTAAACTACGGTGGCACTCAGGATAATGGCACTTTAGGCAAGATCAATAATGGGTTGTGGTCGCGAGTCGGCGGCGGTGATGGATTCAGAACTTTTGTCCATCCCGAGAACTCCAACATAGTTTATGGTGAGTATTATTACGGAAATCTTTGGGAAGTAAATTTTAATACAGGCAGATCATCTAATTTTACTGATGGCATATCCTCCGGAGATCAGGGTGCCTGGTGCGCCCCCTTTATTCCTGATTTTGGAAATCCGGGTGTATTTTACCACGCCCGAAAAGCTATCTATGCATATTATTATTCTGGTAGCTGGTATCGCCTTACCGATTATTATTCTAATACATTTAGCGCCCTCGCAGTAAGTTACGCTGATTATGCCCATCTTTATGCAGGCAATTCCGACGGTACATTGCTTTATTCGAACGATATGGGTGAAAAATGGGAAAACCAGACAAAAAATGGGCTTATCAATCGCTTTATTACTGATATAGAGACTTCTTATGAAAATTCAGCTGTAGCCTATGTTACATACTCTGGCTACGGTAACCCTCATGTTTTCATGACTACGAATAATGGCAGCCAATGGACAGATATAAGCCAAAACCTGCCGGATGTACCAGTTTCTGCTATAGCACTCAATCCCAGAAATGAAAATAATATCTATGTAGCTACCGACATTGGTGTATTTACAACTTATGACCGTGGCGAAATATGGTTACCTTTCGGTAAGGGATTGCCGAAGGTACCCGTTCTGGACATAGATTTCCGTCGGCTCGATAATTTCGAGGAACTGATACTAAGAGTTGCTACTCACGGACGCTCTATGTGGCAGATAGTTATTCCCGATGAGCCCGTCAGCGAGCCAGTGATCACTGCCCCGAACGGTGGGGAGCTTTATACGTCAGGAGCAAATGAACTTATTGCATGGTATGGATTTATCGAACCGGTAAAGATCGAATTTTCTCATGATAATGGTAATTCATGGAAAGAAATAGCAAATAACGCAGTAGGCAATAAAATGCTCTGGAAAGTTAACCATTTTAATACTGACGTTGCAAAAATCCGAGTTACTTCGAACGTTGACGATTCGCAGACTAAAGAAACGAATATCTTTACTATCAGATTACTTGAAAAGGGAGGAGTAATTGCCAATAGTTTCGTTAGCTTTATACCTTATGGTGTAGCATGGGACAGGCAAGGAGGCTTGTGGACAACCGCTTTCGACGACAACCATCTTTATAAGTTAGACCCAGAAACATTTGCTTTGATCAAGAAAGTTAAACTGCCCGGAGACAGTCTCTTTACAGATATTACTATTGACCGTGAAAATGGTTTGATCTATATGCACCAACTAAATTCTACTACCGAATATAGCGGAGGCAATATAATAATAATTGATACTAACGGAACATTGATTGATGAATATCCCAGCCCGGCAACTAAGTACCCTATCGGTCTGGAACTCGTTGATGGGATATTAATAGCCGGCGACAGGGAGTATCCACGTATGCTAACCAGTATCCATCCTTCTACAGGTGAGTTTATTAACGAAGTAAAGAATCCATATGATAAATCTTATGGCCCAAGAGGGCTTTGCTATGACGGCGAGAACAAACTTTATCAGGTATGCACATACTTCCCCGGTGGCGGGTCACTTTCTGAAGTTTTGCTTATAAAAATTGAAAAAAGCAATTTATCTGATTATACTGAGAGTATGCCCTTAGAAGATGACAATGGCATGATAAACGGTCGAGGTATAGAATATGACTTCCGCGATAAAAGTTTTTGGGTAACAGATTATAACGGCAGTTTGTATAAAATAGCCGGTTTTGATTATATCTTAGATGTAGAAGAACACGAAAAGCAACCTTCCGAAGTATTTGATGCCCACGTATTCCCTAATCCGGCATCTGATTTTACGAATGTATCTTTCAAGTATATTGGTAAACCTGCCGATATTTCAATTAGATTAGTCAACACAATTGGCATAGTTGTTGGTGAGTATTTTAAGGAATATATTGTGACAGCAGAGAACCGACTTGTTAATATCAACACTACTAATTTAGCAAGTGGTGTATATTACATTGAATATAGCATTAACGGATTAAACGCCGGTTCTTTAAAGCTGTCTGTTGTTAAATAAAAGCAGGATAGCTCCGGTTGTTAATAAAACATAAAAAAAATTCGGAATTCCAAACGGAAAAGGATAGATATCTGATAACTTACGCAGATTTGATAACGCTTCTGCTGGGCTTATTCGTAATTCTATATGCCTCATCAAAAGTAGATGAGGAAAAGTTCAAAGAGTTTTCCAAAGCATTTAATATGTACTTTGATAACCCCGGTGTGCTCGAAGGCGGCGACGGAGTAATGGAAGCAAGGAAAGATAATATTCCAGAGCCGATATTGCCCCACCCTCAGCAAAAAACATTGGATCAGATAATGGAAGAAACTGAAGCGGCACTGTCTAATTTGTTAGACGCCGGGAAACTCTCCATTAAAAGGACCTCCGGTGGAGTTATGCTAACTTTACCCGAAATACTCCTTTTCCAATCAGCTAAAGCAGAAGTGCAGCCAAGTGGAGAGGAAGTGCTCGACACTTTAGCCAGCATTCTTAGCGGTATAGGTACCAATATGTTAGTAACAGTGGACGGCCATACGGATTCCAATCCTATCAGGACTTTTCAGTATGAATCTAACTGGCACTTATCCGTGGCAAGAGCTACAAACGTGGCTTACCGTATGATGCAGATGGGACTTCCAGAATATAATGTGGCTATACGCGGATTTGGCAGCCAAAGACCTAAAGTGGATAATTCCAATCCTGAGAACAGGGCAATAAACAGAAGAGTGGAGATCACTATCTCAGAATTGCCTGAAAATGCACCTTCTGTCTCAGGATATGCTGAATAAATGAAAACTAATTCAAAATTTTTGACAAATATTAATTATATTTGTCAAATTGCAATCTTTTGATTATTTTTTGACTAATATATAAATTTAAGATTAAAGTCAGGGTAAAATTTCATGGACGAAACAAAAAATACAAAAAACAGGAGGATCACTACTTTTCAGTTTGGTGAAGTCGAAGTAGAGGATAAACATATTTTCTATTTTGATGAAGGTATCCTCGGATTCGAGCATTTAAGAGAATTTGTCCTGATAAGCGAAGAGCAGACCAATCCTTTCCGATGGCTTATCTCTTTAGAGGAATCAGAAATTGGATTTCCTTTGCTCAGCCCCTGGCATATTGATCTGGAATATGACCCGAGATTGGATATTGATTACGATACCGAAGTCGTAATGTCTGTTATTACATTAGAAAACGAAAAAGGAATGATGACAGCCAATATGAAAGCGCCAATTATTCTTGATGTAAAAGATCAGAAAGGCAAGCAGATTATTTTGCCCTCTGATAAGTATTCACCAAGCCATGTAATAGTTAGTCGTGATAAATAATTTTTAATGAGAAAAATTTTTAGCAAATAAGGATTATCAGATGTTAGTTTTATCAAGGAAGATAGGCGAAGTTATCACTATAGGGAATTCTGTTAAAATTACTGTTTTGAATTATGACCGTGGCATAGTGCGTCTTGGCATAGATGCACCAAAGACCATTCCTGTGCATCGCAAGGAAGTTTATGATAAAATAATTGAAATGAACAGACAAGCAGCCAAAACGAATCTGACGGCATTGAAAAGCGCCATGTTCTCTTCAGGTGTGGAGTTTAATATCGATAGTCAGGATGCTCTAAAAGAGCAGACATTATTTTTTAATAAAAAGGATTAATATAAAATATTCAGGCAAGCTTTATGAGAGAATTTACAGTATTAGTAATTGACGATGATATCTGGATACAAAGAATTTTTGCAAAAACCTTAGAAAGCTATGGTTTTAACAACGTAATTCTGGCTTCCGATGGATTCGAGGGGATTGCACTGGCAGTAGAGCATAAACCGCTGCTTATAATTTTAGATATACTTATGCCTGAATTATCGGGCCATCTTTGCTTAAAAATACTTAAATCTATTAAATCAACAAAAAAAATCCCTGTGCTCATGGTTTCTGCATTGTCTGATGCAGAGAACTTAGGGTTAGCCGTGAAAACAGGTTCCGCTGGCTTCATTTCCAAACCATTTACGAGAGCTACTGTTTACGATAAACTCGCTTCAGTTTTCAATAGAGAAACAATTGACAAAATGATGAAAGGCGAAGACGTAGATTTTCACAACAGCTATTACGAAGAAAGCTTCAACGAAGAGGATTATTCCAATCTATCCCAACAAAGCACAAAAAGAATAAACGCTACCTCCGATACTATCAAGAGAAAATTGCAGGAAGCTCCGAGAGACCCAACGCTAAAGACATATAAAGAAGACGAAAAGAAAAGCATAGAATCAATCAAAAAACTTTTATTGAAAACTCGCAGAGACAAGTGATACCAATATAGTACACCTTATAATTCAGCAGACAGCGTAAGAGTTTGATTACATTGGACTTTCCCGCTTGGCAAGAGGAGGCTTTTATCTTACTTCCCCGCTTGGCAAGAGTGGACCGAAGAGGGGAACATTTTTTTTAATTGTGATCAAAAATTTATATATTAGTGTCATGTCAAGTTAATAAACAACAATCAAGAATGATTGTTCTACCGAAGAAACCTACTTTTAGTAGATCAATCAATCCTGATTGATTGACAATTAATATTTGACATGACATTAGGAATATCTTAGAAATACTTTTTAGCGTCAATGACTATTTATTACTGAATCAAAAAGCTTTAATAAATCACAATTTAATAAAAGGCGAATATATATGAAAATATTCTTAGCTATATTACTGTCTTTGCTCATGCTTTCTGCTGCTTCAATCTATTCTTTTGAAACTAAATTAGATAAGGCAAGAATGCTTTACTATGATTCAATAGAAGACGAAGATAAAATTGATATGACAATTGATCTTTTCGAAGAGATAATGATAGAAGACCCAAGTTTCAAAGGTACTGCTAAAACTTATATCGGCTCGCTAACAGCTATGAGAGCAGCTCATGTATTCTGGCCTAACAAAAAAATGGATTATGCCAACGAGGGCATAGATATTATGGATGAAGGCATTGCCATATCCCCTGATAATATTGAGTCTTTATTTATTCAGGGTACTACATTATATTATCTGCCATTCTTCTTCGGGAAATCTGATGATGCCGAAAATAATTTTAAGAAGATAATAAGACTTCTTGATGATAATTCCATCAATATATACGATAGAGAAATGCTAATGAATGCTCTTGATTTCATACTTGAAGAAGCAGAATTGACCAAAAGCGAAAAGCAAAAAGCAAAGAATTTCAAGAAAAAATATGATAAATAATAAGAAAGTGATCATCATTGGCTCTGGGATGGGAGCTTTATCATCTGCAGTTCACTTAGCTGCTGCTGGATTTGGTGTAACGATATTCGAGGTTAGTAGCAAAACGGGTGGTAAAATGAATGAACTAATAGCAGATAAATTCAGATTTGACTTGGGTCCTTCAGTGCTTACAATGCCATTCGTGCTTAAGGAATTATTTGCTTTCGCCGGACGTAGCTATTCTGAATATTTTAAAATATTCAAGATAGACCCTGTTAGCCGAAATTTTTTCAGAAACTCTCCTTCTGTAGATACAGGAAGTGATGTAGTGCAGATGGCAGAGCAGGTTTCGCAATTATCATCACAGGATTCTTCTTTATTAAAAAGTTATTTTGATTATGCCGCTAAGATGTACGAGAATTCAGCAGATATTTTTCTATTCAATCCTATACATGAGATTGGCAGATTGGTAAAAATGGGATCTCCTGCTATGGCTCTCACCCCTTTTAAAATTGATGCTTTCAAAACTATGCACAAGCGAAATGCAAAATTTTTTGAGAGCGAAAATATTATTAAGATATTCGACCGCTATGCCACTTATAATGGTTCAAGCCCTTATCTCGTACCTGCTACTCTCAATATGATCGCCCATGTGGAACTTACCATGGGGACTTATTACGTAAAGGGAGGAATGTATCGTATAGCTGAATCACTGACGGAGCTCTGCAGGGAGTTAGGCGTAAGAATAAATCTGGAATCTGAAGTTGAAGAGATACTAATAGAAGATAAAACGGCTAAAGGAGTAAAAGTAAACGGTAGTAACATTTATTCTGATTATACTATTGCTAACTCTGATGTGGCTTATACTCTGAATAAACTAATAAAAAGTGACAGCGAAGCAGCAGGAAAGTATGCCAAATTAGAACCATCTATATCGGGAATGCTGTTTCTCTGGGGAGTGCGTAGGAAAAGCAAAGATATGGCTTTGCATAATGTTTTTTTCTCGGATGATTACAAAGCAGAATTCAAACAGATATTTGATAACAATATACCGCCGAAAGATCCAACAACTTATGTATCAATAACATCAAAAATGGACAGAGATCATGCCCCATCAGGATATGAGAATTGGTATGTGCTTTTAAATATGCCATATCTAAAGAAAGATATTGACTGGGCTTTCGAAAAGAAGAGAATGAAGAAAAAAGTAATCAAGAGATTGAAAGATAATGCAATAGAGATTGAAAATGATATAGTGTTCGAAAATGCTATCTCGCCTGAGGATTTGGAAAAGATGTACAATACAAATCGCGGGAGTATTTACGGAATATCTTCTAACAGCAGGATGTCAGCTTTCAAACGACATCCGAACAGGTCGAGAGATTTTAAAAATTTGTATTTTTGTGGTGGCTCAGTGCACCCCGGCGGTGGAGTGCCGCTTACTCTGCTTTCAGGCAGGCACGCCGCATTACTGATATCTGAAAATGAAGGTGTGGAATTTAAAGGGAGGATAAAATGAAAAAAGCATTGATTGTTGGCTCTGGTATCGGTTCGCTATCGTTAGCAATCAGATTGCTGGCTAATGGGTTTGATGTGGAGATATTTGAGAAGGGAGATTCTCCCGGCGGGCACGCAAACCAGCTAAAGCTAAATGGCTATACTTTCGATACCGGACCAACTCTGATCACTGCACCTGATATGATTAAGCAATTATTTTCTGCTCTTGGCGAAAATATGGAAGATTATGTCAAACTAATTCCGCTTGACCCATATTATCGTATATATTTTCACGATAAAACTTACTTTGATTATTCTGGAAATATTGAATCCATGATAAATCAAATGGAAAAATTCAACAAAAGGGATTCAGATAATTTCTTGCGTTTCTTGAATCACTCCAGAAAAATATATAATGCTGTGATAAGGGATGGGCTTGGCTCTACGCCATTTAACAAGCCGTCAACGATGCTTCAATTTGTTCCGAAAGCATTAAAACTCGGAGCATTTATGCCTGCCTATTATCTTTCATCTATATATTTCAAAGATTTTCGCCATCGCTTTATATTCTCATTTCATCCTTTGTTTATCGGGGGTAATCCTTTCCGTGTGCCTTCAGTTTATCTGATGATCTCTTATTTAGAGAATACGGGAGGAGTTTGGTACGCACAGGGAGGAATGTTTAATTTAATACAAGCTTTTGTGGATATAATTGAAAAGCATGGCGGCAAAGTACATCTGAACAGCGAAGTACAGGAAATAATTGTATCAGAAAATAAGGCAAAAGGTGCCCTTGTGAACGGCAAGATAATCAATAGCGATCTGGTAATTAGCAATGCAGATGTAACACATACATATTCCAAATTGATACATAATAAAAAATTCAGATGGTCGGAGAGCAAAACGGGAAGATTGAAACATTCCATGAGTGCATTTATTATTTATATTGGTGTGAAGAAAAAATATCCGCAACTGCTACATCATACTCTGGTGCTATCTGAGAGATATAAGGAATTGATCAATGATATATTCGACAATCATATTCTGCCAGATGATTTTTCATTATATATGCATATACCTTCGAGGACAGAGTGTACGATGGCGCCTCCCGGCTGCGAGAGCATATATATCTTAGCGCCCGTTACCAATCTGAAATCAAAGTTTGACTGGGAGGATATGAAAGAAGAATTTGCCGATAGAATCATCGAATATCTTGAAAAAGAGTATGACCTCGACGATTTCAGAGAGAATATTGAAGTAAAGAAAATTGCTACTCCAAAAGATTTTGAAACTATGAAGAATTGCTTTCTGGGCTCTCCGTGGTCATTGGAACCAATACTTACTCAGACCGCATTATTCAGACCTCACAACGTGGACAAATATATTGATAACTTATATTTAGTCGGAGCTGGTACTCATCCAGGTGCAGGATTGCCGGGCGTTATGCTTTCCGCAGAAGCAACTGGTAAATTGATCAAAGAAAGGTTTAAGTAATTATGACAATTACTCAAATGGATCTACTGAAGGAAATAAAAGCTTCTGTTGAAGACGAGTTAAGCAGATGGGAAAGATATTATTTAGGCTCAGTTCGCTTCGATGATATCCCCGAAAAAGAATTTCTTTACAAGCTGACAGATTTTATTATATTCAGAAAATTTTAGGTTGCTAATGAAAATACCAAAGGATAAATATCCTCATTTTGCTTATGCAAAGAAAGTGATAAGCCACCACGCCAAAAGCTTTTACTTTGCTTCCCAGATGCTTCCCAAAGATGTCAGAAGTAAAACTTATGCCATCTATGCTTTCTGCCGCTATGCTGATAATATCGTTGATAAAGATCGCGAACGTTCTTTAGAGCAGATCAGCAACGAACTGAATAATCTGCGGGAAGAGCTTAGTATTTCCTTTCAAACAGGGGAATCTGAGCATCCTGCTTTAGGTGCTTTTGTGATAGTAAGCAAGCATCACGGCATACCAATAGACTATCCCTTAGAGCTGATCAATGGCGTTGAGATGGACCTTACAAAATCACGATACAAGGATTTTGACGAGCTTTATCTATACTGCTATAGAGTTGCTTCTGTCGTTGGTCTGATGATGACTTATGTGCTTGGATATAGCTCTGCTATGGCGTTCAAATATGCTGAAAAATTGGGCATCGCAATGCAGCTTACCAATATCTTAAGAGACATTCAGGAAGATCATGAAAATGGCAGGATATACCTTCCCGAAAATGAACTTTTGGAATATGGCTTAAGCGAACATGATATTGAAACTCAAAAATTTTCTGACAGCTTTAGAGAATTTATGATATTTCAGTGCCGACGCTCAGAAAAATATTATCAGGAATCTGAGACTGGTATATCTATGCTTGATAAAAATTCAAGATTTTCGATTTATGCGGCGAGCAGAATTTATGGCTCTATACTGAAAAAAATTGAACAGCAGAGATATAATCCATTCGAGGGCAGAGCAATGGTACCAAAAATAGAGAAGATAACGATACTACTGAATGAATATATAAAAAGAAAGTTCTTTTAGCATAATGATTGAAGCTCAACATAATCGATATGCCGATTACATTTTTGGTAAATATATACATAGAATGTTCCGCAGGCATTTTAATTCGTTTAATATGATTGGGATAAAACCGGAGCTTCACGATGAGCTTCCTTTGATAGTTACACCCAACCACTCTACGTGGTGGGACGGATTTTTCCTATATTATATAAACAAATATTTCTTTCAGAGGAAATACTATATAATGATGCTGGAAGATCAGCTTCTGAATTTCCCCTTTTTTGCCAAACTGGGGGCATTTTCCATTATGCAGAATAATCCCAAGAAAATAATTGAATCCATCAATTACTCTGCGAAAGTATTATCAGAGAACTCTAAAACTATGTTAGTAATGTTCCCTCAGGGCAGAATGCTCCCCGATTTCCAAAGGCCTGTAAAAGCTTTTGGCGGTATTAATAAGATATTAGAAAAATGTAATGGTGAAGTTAATATGGTTACTTTGGGAATTAAAACCTGCCTGCTTAATGAACAGCTTCCCCATGTATTCTATAAATTCGGGGAGAACTATATATTAGACAAGAATAATATTATAGACTATGAAATAATAGGAAAAGAAATTGAAAATAATCTAAATGACATTGAATCATCAATAATCAATAATGATCATGGAGTAGAGATATTCAAAGGTAAAACTTCTGTTAGCAAAAAGTATCAGGATCAGGGATTATGAGCAGTATTTTCGACATACTAATTGGTTTGATATTTCTGCCACTTATCATAATGTTTCTGACTTCGGTGATCAACTCTGCTTTTGGCCCTTTCTTAAAAAAGAGCTATTGCATAAAAAAATACCCCAAAGTATCTGTACTAATACCCGCCCGCAATGAGGAAACAAATATCAGGACATGCCTCAAAAGCATAGCCTGTAGTAATTATCCGGACTTTGAGATTATAGTTCTTGACGACAATTCCACTGACGGCACATTGAAAGTAATAAAGGAATGCCGCCAGGAATTTCCGATGATAAAATTCATAGAGGGCAAGCCACTTTCTAAAGAATGGTTGGGCAAACCATGGGCATGCCATCAGCTTTCAGAGCAGGCAAGCGGCGAAATACTAATATTTACCGATGCAGATAATACTTATAGTAAAAATGCAGTATCCAATACAGTTGGTTATATGCAGAGATTTGAACTCGACTTCCTTTCTGCATTCCCCGAGCAAAGGACGAATACTTTTGCCGAGAAACTTATTATTCCTATGATAGATCTTATCGCATATTCTTTTTTTATACTGTGGTCATCATATTTCGTAAAGCTCGCAATATTCATTGAGGCGAATGGACAGTGGCTTGCAGTAAGAAAAGCTTCATATATCGCTTTGGGTGGGCACCAGCAAGTAAAAGATAAAATAGTAGAGGATACAGAGCTGGGTCGTCTTTTTAAGAAAAAAAGGATGAAAACGCTGACTGTAGCTGGTACTGGTATGGTATTTGGCAGGATGTATGATTCGATAGGAGCTATATGGCAGGGTCTATCCAAGAATCTTTATGGGATAGCCGGCTATAATGCTGTGTTATTTTTCACACTAATAAGTATGCTTGCTTATAATACACTATTGCCTTATTCATTCTTCCTGACAGATGATTATTATTATATATTATTATTAGCTTTATCGCTGAATATTTTATGGAGGATGATCCTCTCGCTCAGTTTTCACAGGAGTTCCTTTATAATAAGTATTCTTTTTCATCCTATTTCAATAATTATGTTAATTGGTATTGCTATTAATTCATATTTGCAAAGTGTAAAAGGGACGATCCAATGGAAAGGAAGGAATATTAATCCAGGGATACGATATGATAAAAGAAAAAATAAATAGCATAATAATTTATTGGCTAAAGTTAGCAATTCTCTACGGATTCTTGCTCTTAGGTGGTTTGTGGAATATACTCGGGATGTATCAATATTGGATGGAACTGCTTAGTGGATATGTGCTTATAATAGTTTCGCTTTGGGCAATTTATGAGCATCTGAAAAGCACAGCAAAGAATCTAATGATCAAACAAATAGTATTCTTTCTTTTTGTTATTATATTAACTTATATTATTGAATTAATCGGAGTTAAAACCGGATACCCATTTGGCGTATATTCCTATACCGATAAATTGACCCCACTTTTATTCGGCGTGCCTTTGAGTATTGGATTTGCTTGGGCGGCATCTATGCTGGCGAGCTATGGCATCATTTCTATGTTCGATAGTTTTCATAATGCGGGTAATATACCGAAGGCATTGCTTACGGGCATATTGATGATGATATTCGATATCGCACTTGAGCCGGCGGCTATCGAGCAGAATTTTTGGTTCTGGGAAGCCGATACAGTGCCGTATAGCAATTATATCTCATGGTTTGTAATTGGCAGCGCTATATCATACTTTGGATATAAATATCAGATTATCGGAACTCATGTGAATATTATCCACAAGCACTTTTTCTATGCACAGATCCTTTTCTTTCTTATGTCGGGCGGTTTAATTTTCTGATAAATTTTCTTTATATTTGATAATACTTGAATTTTGTTAATTTAATATGGAAAGTTATTATGAATTTACTATTGATAAGCAATTCTACACTTCACGGCAGCGGATATTTGGATCACTGCGCAGAGGAGATCAAAGATTTTCTTGGGAATAATATTAAAACTGTAACCTTTGTGCCTTATGCCAGGCCGAGCGGTATCACTCAGGATGAATACACAGCCAAAGCCCGCGATAGATACGAAAAGATGGGTTACAAGCTGATCTCCGTACACGAAACAGATGACCCCATAAAGCAGATAAACAAAGCAGAAGCAGTATTTATAGGCGGCGGCAATTCTTTTGTTCTGCTGCACGATCTGCAGCAAAGCGGCATTATCCCTGCTATCAGAGAAAAGGTACAAGCTGGGATGCCATATATTGGCACAAGTGCTGGCTCTAACGTTGCCTGCCCAACAATTAAGACAACTAACGATATGCCAATCCACGAAGTAGCGAATTTCGATGCGCTGGATCTGGTGCCTTTCCAGATAAATCCGCATTATCTCGATCCGGACACCGGCTCCACTCACAAAGGCGAAACGAGAGAAACAAGGATCAACGAGTATTTGGTGTTTAATGACAAAGTAGTAGTTGGGCTCCGTGAGGGATGTATGGTGCGTATTAATGGCACCAAGCGATTGCTCAAAGGTAGCACCAACGCCCGTATCTTCCGTCAGGGAGAAGCCCCCAAAGAATATGAAGTAATAAGCGATCTTGACTTTTTATTTTAAGCATATTACTAATTTTAAATATTATTATCAATTAAAGTTTATGATAGATAACCCATACATATACGGTAGAAATGCTGTAATAGAAGCCCTGCGATCGGGAAGAGGCATAGAGAAGATATTTGTTGTTTTTGGCACAAAGGGAAATGCCATTGACAATATTTATTCCTTAGCCAAAAAAAACAAAATCCCTATAGTGAATTACGATAAGCGGAAATTCAGTTTATTAGAAAGAAAGATCTGTCCAGACAGGTCAAGCTCGCAGGGAGTAATAGCATTGCTTCAACAAATACAAGCTCATTCCGTAGATGATATAGTAGAAATTGCCTTTTCAAAAGATGAAAAGCCAATAGTAGTTATTCTCGATGAAATACATGATCCGCATAATCTCGGAGCTATTGCCCGCACGGCAGAGTGCGCCGGGGTTGCCGGTTTAATAGTTACGGAAAGGAATTCAGCACCGCTTAGCCCGGCTTCCATTAAGGCATCTGCAGGCGCTTTAGAACATATCCCCTTAGCAAAAACTGGCAGTTTGTCTGCAACGCTTAAAGATCTGAAGAACTATGGTTTCTGGATAATTGGTACGGATAGCGAAGCTACCAAAGAATATACCGAGCAGTCTTATGATATTCCTGTAGCACTTGTGATAGGTAGCGAAGGCAGCGGTATGCGACCCTCCACCAAAAAACATTGCGACCATTTAGTGAAAATTCCCATGATGGGTAAAATAAATTCTCTGAATGCTGGAGTTTCCGCTGGTATCATATTGTTCGAAATCGTCGATAAGAAAAAGAAATACGATACCAGGGATCATGATGATGCATTATCATAATAGTGTCATGTCAACTTAATAAACATCAATCAAGAATGATTGTTCTATTTCTAATATAATAAAATAATAGATCAATCATTCCTGATTGATAGTCAATTCATACTTGACATGACCAGTCCCAAACCCCAGTTCCGTGACCACCGAAAGCCGACCGCTAAATAACCACAAACTTCCTAACTTCCACCTTCTCTCCGCTTCGCACCC
>CAYQTZ010000024.1:0-15731 GCA_964420565.1 uncultured Hyphomicrobiales bacterium | reverse complement strand
TATGAATATTTGATGGGCATTAATAGGTAAAAATCTGTATAAATATGTAAAATTATGAGGAAATCATGAATGAACGATGGGTATCCCTTCGAGAAATCGCAGATCACTTAGGGGTTAGCAAAGACACAGTCCACCGCTGGATAAGGAATAAAAATATGCCAGCTCATAAGGCAGGAAAACTCTGGAAGTTTAAAATAAAAGAAGTTGACAACTGGGTAATGTCAAAAAAATCTAATAAGGCATCAAAGTGAACAAAAAAGAAAATGAACGCCCTCATTACGTAAGTCGACTCCAAAAAGGTGGCGCATTATTGGATGACATGAGGTTCCTTGTAAGGACATGGTCAAATAGTGCCCATGAAAAACAAAAGACAAAGATTATTATGGAAAACAAACTTGGGAAAAAGACTCGTGCTCGTTCAAAAGATGTCTTTAAGGAGATTTTTTTTCCCCGCTTTATCAATGGGAATCCTCCTCATTCATGGAAAATTGCTCGACCTCTTGAAGATCGAGACGTCGCACCCGAAATCACAACTCCCTTGTATTATTGGATCACAGCCCGTTCAGATAACCTTATGTATGATTTTGTTACTAATGAATTAAAATCAAGGATTGGGTCATCTGATAATGTAGTTAGAATTGACGAAACAACAGATTGGATTCGAAGAGTCCTTTCAGTCTATAATAAAAAATGGTCAGAATCAGTATCAACCAGAGTTGCACAGGGTCTTCTAGCGGCTCTCCGCGATTTTGGAATTCTTGAAGGAGCAAAAATTAAACGTATTTCTCCAAGGTATCTTCCGACTGAATCATTTGCTTATATCGCATTTGCACTTCATCAGATTGGGTTTTCAGGTTTTGAGCTTCAAAACCATAAAGATTGGGAATTATTTCTTCTCCCACAATCAACAGTAGAGCATCTTTTTCTAGACGCTCATCAAATGCATTTCTTAAGATACGATGCTGCAGGAGATATTGTCCGGATAGAATTCAATGCTAAAACTTATGAGGAGATGGCTGATGTTATCACTAGCTGAAGAATTGAAAGTTCTTGAAAAAGATCTTATCAACACACCAATGAGAATAAGTGCTTACCACGATCTCCCTTTTGCCATTTTTAGATATGATCCTCGGAATGAATATGAACTTCGCAAACGAATTCGATTACTTGGAATCTCTTTAGAACAGAACCATAAACGTAAAATAACCTATATTTCTTTAGCTAAGTTACTTTGGGAAGCAATTGAAGAAACAGAAGGAATCGATGCCATTATCAAAGAAGAATCTCAGAGAGGATTTGAAAAAGCTCAGACCACAGTCCATACAATTCTTGAAGACGAAGAATTTAAGCCTATTGTTAATGAGATAACAAAAAAAACAAAAAATCTTAATCCTAAAATTGATATAGTTTTCATCGTTCGAGTTGCAGCCCTTGCTCCGGATATATATCGATGCGCTGTTCTTTTGGATAAAATGCATGGAAAAACTATGGTTCCAATGATTATGTTTTATCCAGGAACAATCGAGGGGCAAACTGATTTGCGCTTCATGGGAATGAAAACGCGTGCTCATCAAGGTACCTATAACTACCGTGTTAAAATTTATGGAGGCAAATAATGAAAATACGAGACATTTTCTCTAAGAAAATTGATAGAAAAATCGAAGAAGTCATCAAAGTTGATCAGCACAATGAACAAGTTGTAATGGAGGAATTGGATGAGTACATTGTTACAGACTCAATCCGCGAACATTTTTATACGGTTTACGAAGAAATTGCAAAAGGGCCAACAGATCCGCGAGAAGGAATTGGTGTATGGGTCTCTGGTTTTTTTGGATCAGGAAAATCATCATTTGCAAAAATTCTTGGTTATACAGTAGCCAATCGATCTGTTCTCGGAAAAAAGGCCGGTGATATATTCAAGGAACATGTTAAAGACACAAAGATAAGCGGATATATAGAAAATATCACATCACGCATCCCATCTTATGCAGTGATCTTTGATGTATCAATGGATCGCGGTGTTCGAACAGCCAGTGAGCGCATTACAGAAATTATGTATAAGGCTCTCCTAAGGGAGCTAGGATATCCAGAAGATTTTGACCTTGCTGAACTTGAAATCACACTAGAGGGAGATGGAATTCTTGAAAAATTTTGTGAAAAATTTGAGGAAATTTATAAATCACCATGGCAAAAACGCAGAAAGGTAGGATTAGCAATCAATGAAGCTAGCGCAGTACTTCATGCCCTCGATCCAAAAACCTATCCCAACGAAGATTCATGGGCTAACTCTCTTGGTAAGGGCCGTGCTGATATTTCAGCGAATGAGCTAGCAAGCCGTGCTTTTGAGCTGGTTGACCGTCGCATGTCGGGAAAAGCACTGATATTCATCATTGATGAAGTAGGCCAATATGTATCTCGCAGCGTAGATAAGATGCTTGATCTTCAGGCTGTAATCCAAGCTTTTGGCCGTGAAAGCCTTAATCGTGTGAAAGCAAAGAAAGCACCTGCACCTTACTGGATAGTAGTCACATCACAGGAAAAACTTAATGAAGTTGTAGATGCTCTTGGTTCTAAAAAGGTCGAACTTGCCCGTCTTCAAGACCGATTTCGAATTCTCGTTGATCTTAAGCAATCTGATATTGCTGAAATCACAGGAAAACGCATTCTAGATAAAAAAGATGAAGCCATAAACATTCTGACCAAATTATACGATGAAAACGAAGGTCGGCTTCACACGTTCTGTAAACTTGAAAGAACTAGCCGTGATGTGTCTCTCGAAAAAGATGAATTCATCAAGTTATACCCTTATCTCCCTTATCAGATCGACCTTTGCATTGACATTGTGGCCGGCTTACGACTGAAACGAGGGGCACACCGGCACATTGGTGGAAGCAATAGAACAATCATTAAACAAGCCCAGGAAATGATGATTAATCCAAGGACCAACTTGGCTGAGCAATCCATAGGTGCCTTGGTAACTCTGGATCAGGTATATGAATTGCTCTATCTAGGTAATCTCCTTCCTACAGAAATCACACATGAAATCGACGAATTGGCCAAAATACTTCCTAATAATGAAATGGCAGAAAAGGTCGCCAAATCCATTGTTCTTCTTGAAGCTGTCAGAGATCTTCCAAGGACCCCTCACAATATCGCTACTGTTTTACACCCTAACGTTGAAGCTGAATCATTAGAAAAAGAAGTAAACGACGCTATTAAAGAATTAGAGAGAGCGAAGCTTGTGCGATCGACTGAAGATGGCTATAAGCTCTTAACAGTACAAGAAAAAAATTGGGAAACAAAACGAAAGGAATTAGATCCTAAAGATGTTGAACGAAATCGTATCAAACGTGAATTAATTGCGGAAATCTTTGCAGATCCTAAAATCAGGAGTTACCGATATAAAAACTTAAGACACTTCAAAGCAGCTTTATATGTTGACGGAGAAGTTGTTGACTCTGATGGACAATTCAATCTAAATATCATGTTATCTGATGATTCCGAAGATAGTGCAGAAAGATGTAAAGAAGCCCGGGATGAAAGTGCAGCAACACAAGATCAGCTATTCTGGGTGGTCACACTGAATGATGAAATCCATAATCTTATAAACGAAATTTACCGCTCAAGAGAAATGGTCTCTACCTCTGAGCGAACTGCTGCTCAAGGAAAGCTTACTTCAGAAGAATCTGCATGTCTTTCAGAAGAAAAAGTAAGACGTGACCGTTATCACAGACAATTGAGGATGAAATTAATAGAAGTCTTCTCATCAGGGATAGGTTTTTTTAAAGGAGTTCAACATGACGGATCTGCTCTTGGAGACAACATATCAGAAGTTATTCACAAATTTTTTGACAACGCTATACCTGATTTATATCCAAAATTGGAAATGGGGATTCGCCCACTTAAGGGAGATGAACCAGATACTTTCCTTAAAGCCGCAAATTTAAATGGCCTTTCACCAATATTCTATGAAGAGGATAATGGTTTGTCTCTAGTAGTCAAACAGGGAGACAAATACGTAACAAACATTAATGCTCCAATTTGTCGTGAGGTTATGGATTTTATCAAGCGAGAACACTCATATGGAAATAAAATTAGCGGAAAGACTTTAGAAAGGCACTTCCAAGGCATTGGTTATGGTTGGGATCGTGATATTCTCCGCCTGGTTATGGCTGTTCTTCTTCGTGGGGGAGTTATAGAAGTAACTCACCAGGGTCGAAAGTATCGAAACCATAATGATCCGGCATGCCGAAAACCATTCATAAACAATCCCGCTTTTAGAGCTGCTTCATTTTCACCCAGAGAAGCATTGGACCTGAAACTGCTCGCGAACGCCGCCCGTCAATATGAAGAAATGACCGGAAAAGAAGTTGACATTGAGGAAAGCTCTATATCCACAGCGTTTCAAAAGCTGGCAACAGAAGACCGTGAAAAACTACTCTCCTTAGTTGCTCGAATGGAAGCTTTGGACTTACCAGGAAGAGAATTCATGAAAGATCACCTGAATACAGTGGAAGGTATTATCGAAATGCCTTCCGATGATTGTGTACGTACTCTAGCAGGAGAGGGGAAAAGCTACTCAAAAGCTCGACAAAAAACTGATAAGCTTTTGGCTGCAACAACTGAAAAAAAATTAAAGGTTCTGTCTGAGGGTAGAAGGATTCTTTCCTCTGAATGGCCGGCTCTTGAAAAACATGAGGCTGATGAAGATTCGAAGTTAAAGGCAAAGGAGCTATCAGAATTCTTAAATTCCGAAGAATTTTATGACAATTTGGAAGGCATTCGTCTGGCCTCAAATTCAATTGATAATCAATATAGAAAACTCTATGAAAAAATCCACAAAGAGCGTCAATCAATATATTCTCAAGCATTAGAGCATATCAGAGGTTTGCCTGAATGGGCTTCTATATCTAATAACCCAGATATTACCGATGCCCAGCGAAAATCAATTCTTCAACCGCTTATGGACCGGTGCGAGCATGAATTGGAAATGCTTGAGAATAGCAACGTATGTAAAATTTGCCGGACTACTATTGATCAAATGGAAACTGATGTTATGGCTGTGGACGCAATCAGAGATCGAGTATTCAAACATATACTTGAATTGACTGCACCTGACGACAAGTTCATACGTCTAAAAATTTCCAATTTAATTAGCGGTGCATTAGAGACTGAGGAGGATGTGAAAGAATTCTTAGAAATACTTAATCAACGTTTAATGAAAGAACTTAAAAAAGGAATACGTATCTTTTTGGAGTAAGTTATGCAAGCATTAACACTCTTTAAGCAAAATTTTGCCATTGCTGAAAGCCTTATGCAATTACACAAGCTATTTAGCGACCTTGAACAAGTAGATTTACCAGAAGATCTGCGTCTTGCTATTTGTTCGGTCTGGAATGCACCCAAAAATACAGTCCTTCAGCAAACCGCAAATGATCGTGTCATTATATGTGCAAAGGCAGCAAATCCGATACCTGAAACCTTAACACTAGAGGGAGGTCTGGATTTTCTGCTCAGGCAAGCAGTTATTGTATCTTGTACAGCTCTTGAGTCATTCTTTTGGGACGCATTAAGAGAAAATGTTTTAACTATAGTTAAGGCCCGGAGGTCAGGTGCTGACAAATCACTTCGAAATCTAACCTTTACATTAGGAGAATATATATCAATTCAACAATATGAAGATCCTGATGTCCGACTTAAGCAGATTATTTTAAAGAATTTTGAGAGAAGCACTCTCTATGACGTGGATTCGATTGAAAAAATCACTTCGACTATGACAGTCAATCAATTCTGGGAAGGAGTTGAAGAAAAAACCGGGGAACCGGCACGAAATCTCAAGCGTCAGATTTCTGAACTTATTGACAGACGGAATAAAATTGCCCATCGGGCAGACCGCCCAGAAGATAGAGAAGATTCAGATGGCCAAGGCTTAAGGCCTATTCAACTACCATGGGTCAATGTTAGAGTCCAAGCATGTAATACACTTGTAACTGCAAGTAACGAGATCATTAAAGAAGCCATTCAGAAACTTGAATCAGATATCCAGGTAGCTGAAGAACAAGCCGAAGCAAGAAAGCTCGCTGAAAAATTGGGAAAGGATGGATCCACAAATGAAGGATGAAACGATTTCATCCTTACGTAAATTTGCACTTGAAGTGCGTGCTCTTTTAGAAAAAGAGATCAATGAGCAGCTAGAAGGAATATATGGATTCCTCCCAGAAGGATCTCTAGAATCTCAAACAAAATATCCGGCACTTAACGAGCTCAATGAAGCTAAAGAAACAAGAAAAAGGTTGGAACAATACATTATCGATGAGCAGTCAATTGGAATCTCTTCAAAAGAGGCAAGGGACAAGCTCATTAGAGAAACCGCTTTTACTTGGCTTAACAGATTTGTTGCCTTTAAGATGATGGAAACTCGTAAGTTGATTAAAGAAACGATTAGCCGCGGTCCTGATTCCAAGGGGTTTAAGCTATGGCTGACTGAGCCAGGAAATGAAAAGGCATATCAAAAATATGAAGCAGGAGACTTTCCTCAAAATAAAATAGGGGATGGGCCTCGGCAAGAGGCATATCGTCGATTTCTGCTTTCAATTTGTAAAACACTTGCTGACGAAATTCATGTCCTTTTCGATCCTGAAAATCTACAAAGTCGTTTGTTTCCTCGACCGCGAGTCCTTTTAAGTGTCTTTAAGTATATGAACAAAGATGACTTAAGAGAAGCTTGGGAACCGGGAAATGATGAGACAATTGGCTGGGTTTATCAATTCTTCAATGAAGAAGAAAAGAACAATATTTTCACTAAACTGAATAAAGAAAAAAAGAAAATAAGTAAGGAAGAAATACCAGCAGTAACAGAGCTTTTCACTCCAAATTGGATTGTTAGATGGATTGTTGAGAATTCTCTAGGACGCTATTGGATTAGAATGCATCCAAATAGTCGACTTAGATCCTCACTTAAATATCTTGTCCCTATTCCCAATGATGAAATTTTGGCATTAAAGCCGGTTTCAAAAATTACTTTCCTTGACCCTGCTTGTGGGACGATGCATTTCGGCTTAGTCGCGTTCGATATATTCGTAAAGATGTACGAGGAAGAACTTGATAATGCTGGCCATGAAGGATGGCCAGACACCCCATCAGTAAATTCAAAAGAGGAAATTGGAGCAACGATAATAGGTAACAATTTATTTGGGATTGACATTGATTTAAGGGCTGTTCAACTTTCTGCTTTGAGTCTATTTCTGAGGGCAAAATCTATAAATCCCAGTATAAAAATTATTAAAAGTAACCTTGCGTGTGCAGACATTACAAATTTTAATATGAATCAAATTGATATCTTTTTTGAGCAATCTGGAATAAGGGATTCTGTTTTGGCAAGAGTTGTAAAAGAACTCTGCTCACATCTACAGGGGATACAAAATTCAGGAAGTCTTCTTAGGATTGAGACTGCTCTAGAAAAAAGCCTTAAAGCTGAAAAAGTTAAATATAAGAAGGAAAGCGAACAACCTAGCCTGCCTGAACTTGAAAAAATTAAATTCGAAAAAGAAGCAACTACAGAGCAATTCTGGGAACAAATTGAAGAAAAAATAATCGATAAAATAAATGAGTTCATTGAATCTCAATCTCCATATGATACAAGTGATTTTTTTGTGAATGAGATTTCAAAAGGAATTCGTTTTTTTGATGTCTTAATAAATAGGTATGATATTGTTTGCACAAATCCACCATATATGTCACGCCGCAATATGAATAATGATTTAAATGAATTTTTAAGTAGCAATTATCCTTATAGCAAAGGAGATCTTTACACAGCATTTATAGAGAGATGTACCCAACTTATAAGCACAAAAGGAATGCTAGGGATGATTACCCAACAGTCTTTTATGTTTATTTCTTCATATGAAAAAATGCGAAGAAATCTTATTGATGAACACATAATTGAGGCAATGGTTCATTTAGGTCCTCATGCTTTTGATGCCATATCAGGTGAAAAGGTCAACACAACAATGTTTGTTTTAGATAAGGAAACAGATACTGATACTATTGACAATTCAATAGGAACTTACTTCCGATTAATAAAAGAACCAGACGGGAAGAATAAAAGACAACGATTCGAAGAAGCTTTGAGCAAGCTTCAAAATCAGAAAGAAGATCCGATTATCTACAAATATAAACAGTCTGACTTTGATGCCATTCCTGGAAGTCCTTGGGTTTATTGGATACCGCTTGATTTGAGATCTCTTTTTATTAAGCTGCCACCTTTAAGAAAATTGGCAGACCTGGCTGTCGGTTTACAGACAGGGGATAATCCTCGATTTGTTCGATATTGGTGGGAAGTGGGCATTGATAACATAGCTTTTGGTATCAAATCTACACAGGAAGCTGAAAAATCAGGAAAAAAATGGTTTCCTTACATGAAAGGAGGAAGCTTCAAGAAATGGTATGGTAATCAGGATTTTATTGTTAACTGGCATCGGAATGGTATGGAAATCAAATCCTGCAAATCTTCGCGTCCACAAAATCAGAGCTTTTATTTTAGAAAAGGACTTACCTGGGGGAAAGTTACTTCTGGAGGATTTTCTATAAGATATTCCCAAGGAGGATTTATTTTCGATGTTGCAGGATGTTCAATTTTTCTTTCGGAAGATAAGGAAAAAATAGTACTAGGATTGCTAAATAGTAATTTGATTCAAGCACTATTACAATACATATCACCAACAATAAATTATGAAAAAGGTCATATAGAAAGCCTTCCGATACTGCGTTCTTTTCCTCATGAAATAGGAGAATTGTCTAATCGTGCAATTGAACTTGCTAAACAAAAATATACTTACTCTGAAAATTCATTACATTTCACTTCTCCCATTCAAATCAGTGAAGGGAAAGAGAAATTGAATATTATTGATCACAAACTTAGTGAAATTCAGCAAGAGATAGACAACATCGTATATATGGCATATGGAATATCAACTTTGGAAAAGAATATTTATGAGAATGATATTAAAGAAATAAAACTCGATGAAAAAATTGAGCCGGAATCCATAATTGATAGTCAGGATAATAATAAAAAATCCAAACATTTGGGATTAGTATGGATTAGTTATGCCTTTGGTATTTTAATAGGACGCTATGAGTTCGGTGAAGATGGCGGATTAGGTTGCGGTAATTTTTCTGAAGAAATAAACAAACAACTCATCGAACTCTCTGATCCTGATGGTATAGTGGTTATGGATGATGGCCATTCCGATGATATCACACGAAAAATCATAAAAGGTCTAACGATTATATTTGGTGCTGATGAGACAGCAAATATTATAAGGACTGCAACAGAGAAAAAAGGCGAACCCGAACAACTCCTTCGTGATTATTTATCAACAAAATTCTTTAAAGACCATATCAAACGCTATCGAAAAAGACCGGTTTATTGGTTTCTTCAGTCACCTCAAAAGAAATACGGAATCTGGATTTTTCATGAACGATTTACTAAAGACACACTCTTCCGCATCCAGTCCGAATATGTAGCACCCAAAATCAAGCTTTTAGAGAGCCAAATCGAGGATTTTCGTGCCAAACGAGACTCTTCTGAAGGGCACGAACAAAGAAAAGCAGAGAAAGAAATAAGCAGATTGACAGAAATTTTGGATGATGTGAGAGAGTTCTCTAAGCGCATCAAAAAAATTACAGATCGTGGCTACACACACCATATTGATGATGGTGTTCTTATAAATATGGCTCCGCTCTGGGAATTAATCCCTTCTTGGCAGTCTGAACTTAAGAAGGCATGGCAGTCCTTGGAAAAAGGAGATTGGGATTGGTCTTATCAGGCAATGAATCATTGGCCTGAACGAGTAAAAGAAAAATGTCGGAAAAATAAATCGTACGCCATTGCCCATGGACTTGAAGATCTATACGAAGGGAAAAATTAAAAAAAATGGGAAACGTCTCGGATTTCATAAAAACAATGGTCGAAAAACAAATAAATGAGCATGGGATTGCCGTCTGGTACGATCCTGATTCTGAATACGAGCAATTGTTAACAGACATAAATATCGATAATACCGCGATTTTAAAGTATGAGGACAGTTTTTTTCGTTTGAGACATACGGCAGAACATTATCTAGAATTTCTTGATGAGAATGACAGACCTATACATGACTGTTCTGTTCCTCAACAATTGTTGGTTTATGTTCCTCGAAATCGGATTGAAACTAACAATGCTCTTATAGAACTTGAATGTGCTGGAGCCGTTATAGAACCTGGTGCGAACAACCTAGAACAAAATACTAGACTGAGAGTAATTGCAGAAAGAGTATTTAAAACAATCAATCCAGATAAAGTTGCTGAGATAGGACAGAAAGTGGATGATGGTAAATACAACCTCTTAGATCTTGACAAGATCGCAGATGACTGGGCAGGAGCCGGGACTGCATTGGTTAAGCTTATCTTTAAAACAGTCTCAGCAAAAGAAGTTGCATTAGAGTTCTTAACTACAAATAAATATGACAAAGATATACAAAAAAAACAGGCTTGGCCGGAGATTTCAGCGCTACTATGGATGGATTTGGGCATTGAACTTAAAGGACAGGAATCATTAGATGAGGCTCGTTCAACTTTGTGTAGGATTTTACTTATGACTGATCTTCTGACACACATTCCTGAGAAAATGAAACCTGATTCACTTAAAACTCTACCAATTCCTTCAGAAGTTATTCATGTAGAAGGGATTAAGTCATTGTGTCGAGATTGGAGAAGCCGTTTAGATCTTAGGGATATGTATGTGGAATTTTCGCATAAAGTGGAAAAGGAGCTCTCCCTTTCTGCATTGCACCTTCCTTGGCTGGAACTTTCTGACTGTGAAACATTCGAATTTATTGAGTTTAATCTTATAGATTATGCAGCAACTTCAGTTTTGAGGGAAGAAATTGCTGGGGCTAAGGAAATCGCGACCCAACGTATACAGACATTTTGGCCATCTCTAGAACCTACCTTGCAGCTCCAATGGAAGATTCTTGAAAACACAATACTAGTGTTAGAAACATCTGACAATGTAAATCAATCAATTATAAAAACACAGAAGATTCCCGAAGATCTCATCCTATCGTATACACAAGGAGATTCAGCTTGGTATCTTTTAGATTTTCATTTCCGTCATATGGAAATGTATTATGAAATGATCGAGATTGAACTCGGCGACAAACTAGAAAAATTGCAGAAGGTGATATCCTTAGCCCGACAAAACTATGGCCAAACTCTTCACCAAATGATGGAGGCTTTCACGCAAGCTTTGGAAAGGGATAGATTTAATTATGGGGAAATACCTCAACAACGTCAGGTTTTTTCCGAGAAACTTCTCCCTATAATTAAGAAAAAAGATAGGGTTGCCTATATTCTTGTTGACGCACTTCGTTTCGAGATGGGTTTAGAATTGGCACGCAGTTTGACAGATGAATTTGAAGTATCATCCAACGCAGTGATAGCACAGCCTCCTACTGTGACTCCGGTTGGGATGACTTCTCTCCTGCCAGGTACAGAGGATGGGCTATCATTATCAGAAGTGACATCATCCAGATTTGTGATTGATATACAAGGAAATAAAATAAAGGATCGTCAATCAAGAGTGAATTATTTGGCTAATAATATAAACACTTCTTTTACAGAGCTAAAGCTTCACCAAATTCAGAAACCAACAAAGAAACGTCAAGAGCAGATAAAAAATGCTGATTTTATTCTAGTAACCTCACAAGAGATCGATCGCTGGGGAGAACAAGCCGCAGATGATGAGGAAATCCATCAGATTATGAGTGAAGTTCTTGATAAGCTTCAAACAGGGATCCGACGACTTAAAGCTATGGGGATTAGTAATATTGTAGTTACGGCAGATCACGGTCATGTCCTCGGCGAACCAATTGATACAGGCAGCAAAATTGATCCACCTGGTGGGGAAACTTTTGCTCTTCATAGAAGAGTTTGGATAGGAAGAGGGGGCAAAGCTTCAGAATCCTATATCCGAGTAAAAGCTTCAGACTTGAGACTTAAAGGCAATTTTGAATTTGCATTTCCTCGTGGCCTGGCTTGCTTCAAAACAAAAGGGCCCAGTTCTTCATATTTTCATGGAGGAACATCACTTCAAGAAATCGTAATACCTGTTATTGTGCTAAGCGCAAAGGAAAAACCTGTAGAAGCAGCATCAGTATCCAAGGTGGAATTATTAATCGACAAAAAAATAATTTCCACTCGATTCTTTTCGGTTATTCTAACTTACAATATTGAAGAATTGTTTGGTCCTGACGAAGTAAGAGTCAAGCTTGTAGTGATGTCAGGACGAAAAGAAGTCGGGTATGCGGTTGCTGCTACTTATGGATTTGAAGAAGGAACAAAAGAAATAACACTGAAAAAGGGAGAACCTAACACAATAACAGTAATGCTAACAGAAACAGAAGGAGTCGAAAGCATATCTTGTCAGGTGATAGATGCAATCACTCAAGCTGAGTTGGCAAGTAAAAAAGATATTTCTGTTCGCATATCGATATAAAAGGAGCAAAAGAAATGGAAGATTTAGACCGCAAGGCATCATCAATACTTTCCGGAAAAGTAGTCAGAAAAGATTTGGTCCGAAAGGTTAAAATTGGCGCTAATGTCCCGGTGTTTGTACTAGAATATCTATTAGGTAAGTATTGTGCGACTGATGACAGCGTGGCAATTGATGCGGGATTAAAACTTGTTAACGCTACTCTAGCCGAGAACTTTGTTCGTCCCGACGAAGCAAATAAAGCTCAATCCTTAGTCAAAGAGAAAGGCAAACATACATTTATCGACAAGATTAAGGTCCGTTATCTTTCTGAAAGTGATAAATATTGGGCTGAGCTAGTTAATTTCGGTCATAAATATGTTCATATTCCACATCAATATATTCTTCAATTCGATAGGCTACTAATGGGAGGAATATGGGCACAAGTAAATATCCGCCACGAATACGATGAAGAAGTTAAGGGTAAAAAGAGTCCTTTCTGGATAGACAAATTAGAGCCGATTCAACTTGCCTCTTTTGATTTAGAGGAATATCGGCAATGCCGGTCTGAATTTAATAGCGACGAATGGATTGATCTCTTGGTTCGGAGTATAGGACTAGAACCTTCTCACTTTGATCGTAGACTAAAGTTAATTTTGCTTGTGCGTATGATCCCACTTTGCGAGAATAATTATAATCTTATCGAGCTTGGTCCGAGAGAAACTGGAAAATCATTTGCATACCAAGAATTATCTCCCTATGCAATTTTACTTACTGGACCTACAACCATCGCCAACTTATTTTATAACATGGCAACTGGAAAGATGGGATTGGTAGGATTGTGGGATGCGGTTGCTTTTGACGAAGTGGCAGACATGCAGAAGATGCCAAAAGAAGTTGTTTCTACCTTAAAAACTTACTGTGAATCCGGAACCTTCGCAAGAGGAAAAGAAGCTTTGACTGGTATGTCTTCTATTGCTATGTTTGGAAATACAAATCAACCTGTTGAAGTCATGGTCAAATCATCCCATCTTTTTACCCCACTTCCAGACATTATCAGGGAAGATATGGCTTTTCTCGACAGAATTCATTTTTATCTTCCAGGTTGGGAAATACCTAAGATGAAAATAGAATTTTTTACTGAACATTATGGTTTGGTTGTAGATTACCTAGCCGAGGCATTAAGAGAATTAAGACGACATAATTATGGAGAGATAATCGATCATTATTTTTCTTTGGGCTCACATTTAAACGCTAGGGACGTAAAGGCTGTCAGAAAATCCGTCGCTGGGTTTATTAAACTTATCTATCCTCATGAACAATTTGAAAAAGAAGAACTTATAGAGATTATAGAAATTGCTCTAGAGGGTCGTCGACGGGTTAAGGAACAATTAAAAAAGATGGGTTCTTTTGAATTTAGCCAGACATCTTTTTCCTACATCGATAATGACACAAGGGAAGAACAGTATGTAGGAGTTCCGGAGGAAGGAGGAAGACATCTCATATCAACAGATCCGCTTGCCCCTGGGTCTATATATACGGCTTCAATAGATGATGAGGGCAGAGTAGGATTGTATCGCCTCGAGATAGGCACTACACCTGGGACAGGAAAGCTTAAGATTGCAGGTGGGATCTCGGGAGCAACCAAGGAATCAATACAAAGAGCTTTCGCATATATTCAGGGGCATAAAGTCGAAATGGGAATGGCTCAGGCTGTGGCCACCACGGATTTTCATGTGGAGGCCATAGATCTGTTATCAAATAAGGTTCCGTGTAATATTGGAATGGGGCTAGTTGTAGCGATATATTCTGGTATTAAAAAACAATCTGTCCAGCCTGGATTGGTTATTATGGGAGATTTAAGCATACAAGGAAATATTAAAGCATTGAGGTCTCTGATTGAACCGTTACAATCTATTATGGACAACGGTGGCCGGCGTGCTCTTATACCCATCGAAAATAAGAGACACTTTCTTGAAGTTCCTGCGGACATTGTAGAACGTGTAGATCCAATTTTTTATGGTGATCCCATGGCAGGTGCTATGAAGGCTCTGGGTATTTCATAAATAAAAAAAGCAAAGATTCTCCTGCTTTAACAATTAATCATAGACTTCATATAATTGACTGGGAAAAAGACTCCCTGGTTTGACTCTCACATAAATATAAAAAAAAATTGGTTTTTATCCTTACTAGGCTCTCAGCAGCATTTAAGTAAGGGAGTGAGTGTAAATAGCATGTATTTTTACTAGTTGTCAATAGGCGTGTAGTATTACGAGGTGAATCGGCGACTACCTTTACGAGTTTGACATGCTGAGAAGGTACTAAATTTAAGATCATTTTTTATTACTTCTTTGCTCCTATGACTACACGTACATAGACATATGTAGAATTAGTTGACAAATTACATTAAAAAGCCTATATTGTCAATAGAAGGAGCCGTAATGGAAGAAAACAAAAAATCCATAGATTTTGGTAAACGCTTAAGATCAGCAAGGAAAATGGCTGGGTTGAGCATGGAGGACCTTGCCAAAAAATCAGGGGACATTGTCACCAAACAATCCATAAGTAAATATGAAAAAGGAATGATGAAGCCTTCAAGTGAGGTCATAATCCGTTTAGCTGAGGCACTAGATGTCAAACCAGAGTATTTTTATCGTAAAAAATCAATTGAACTCTCTAACATGCAGTTCCGGAAAAGATCCAATCTTCCTTTCAAGACTCTGGAATCACTCAAACAGAGAACCATAGACTTTTTAGAGCGTTATATTGAATTGGAAAATATATTGGGAATGAGTGATAAATTCGAAAATCCTTTGAAAGGCTTTATTATTGAATCACTTGAAGATGTTGAAAAGGCAGCCTTGGAACTCAGAAATGCCTGGAAATTAGGACTTTCTCCCATCTTAAATCTTCTTGAGATTCTTGAGGAGCAGGGCATAAGGGTCTTTGAAGTGCAGAATATTGATGATTTTGACGGCATTTCTGCTCAAGTAGGGGATATTCAAGTCATTGTCATCAATAAAGACTTGCCCGCTGATCGTATCCGTTTCACTGCGGCTCATGAGCTCGCCCATATTCTATGTGAATTTCGCCAAAACAAACAAAAAGAAAAGCTGTGCCACACTTTTGCCGGAGCCTTTCTTTTTCCTAAAGAAGTAATGGAAAAGGAATTAATGAAAAAAAGAAAACAAATATCCATTTGGGAATTAAAGGAACTTAA